>JBARUM010000555.1:0-4368 GCA_049645725.1 Maribacter sp. | reverse complement strand
GTATAGAGCAGGATGCCGATTACAGATATTTAGCATAGCTTCAATTTCTAAAGTTGAAATTTATGATGAAAGTAGTTTCTAAAACGCCGCATATTAGTGCTCATTTTAGAATGGCCTTGTCAGTAGTGGTGCTGGGTTATGTTTTAGCTTTAGGTACATCTTGCAAGTCTTCCAATATGGATAGTCCTGAAAAAGAAGTTACGGGGACCCCTGTACAAAAGAACAAGGCAACGCAGTACCCTGAAGAATTACAAGTACTGCACAAAAATGCCATGACCTATTTTCTAGCATCCGCCGTAGATACTCTTGAAGTTGAAAGTCTGATGGAGCGGCTGAAAGAAAATGGATCATGGACCAGTATTGACTATACGAACAAGGTCCGGGGCGGGTGGCCCGTGAAAGAGCATTTAGAACATGTTCAACTTATGGCCAAGGCCTATCAACAACCGAAATCTCCTTTTTATCATACAAATAATCTATTGAAAAAAATACACCTTTCCTTAAACTATTGGCTTACCAACGATTTTCTTAGTACCAACTGGTGGGATCAGCACATAGGCGTCCCCGAGCTGCTTGCCCCAACACTTCTATTAATGGAGAACGAACTGTCCCCACAGCAATTGGACCAGGCATTGGTATTAATGAATCGCGCCAAGATTAAAATGTCCGGTCAAAATAAAGTGTGGTTATCCGGAAACGTTCTGTTGCGTTCGTTACTTACCCGAAATGTTGATTCTGTTGCTATTGCGAGTTCGTCTATCCAAAACGAATTGAAGATTGCTGACGGTGTGGGTATTAAAAGTGATTGGTCCTATCATGAACATGGTGCTCAATTACAATTTGGCAATTACGGACTATCCTACCTAGAAGATATGATCAAATGGTACACCATGGTCAATGGCACCCCTTTCCAGTTTGCCACTAGCAAAAAGGAAATATTACGGAATTATGTTCTTAGAGGTCAACAATGGGTCATCTACAAAGAACAAATGGACATCAGTGCCAGCGGACGTCAACTTTTCATTGATGAGCAAGCAAAAAAATATGAACGACTTAAAGCATGTATTGCCCAAATGGCGATGTTGGATAAAGAGTATTCGGAAGACTATGAAGATGCTATTGGTTCTGAAACACTGTCTGGTAATAAACATTTTTGGAAGTCTGACTTTCAGGTACATCGAAGAAAAGACTTTTATTTCTCAGTTAAAATGAGTTCAGGTCGTGTTGTTGGAACAGAGTCCGTAAATAGAGAGAATATTCAAGGATACTATTTAGGGGACGGCGTTTCGCTGCTATATGTAAATAACAAGGAAAATACTAATGTTGCACCTTTTTGGGATTGGAAAATGTTACCTGGGATTACAGTGGTCCAAGACACTGCTGCACTTCCAATCATTAAAGCATGGGATTTTGAAACCAATAGTACCTTTGTAGGAGGGGTAACCAACGGGGATAATGGTATTGCTGCCTTGGCTTATGATCGTGATGGAGTGCAGGCCCATAAATCCTGGTTTATGTTCGATGATAAGATTGTTTGTTTGGGAAGTGGCATCGACTCGGATCATGAATCCCCTTTGTTTACATCCGTTAACCAAGTTTTTCTAAACGGACGTGTACTGTATAGCAAGGATGGTTCTATTAGTGATGATTTAAAACCAAAACAGCAATTAAATCCTGATTGGCTGCTGCATGACAATACCGGATATATCTTTCCTAAAAGTAAAAATGTATTTGTTCAAACTCGCTTTTTAGAGGGAAGTTGGAATAAGGTTGCAAAACGATATCGCCCCGTGATTCTTACTGAAAGTATTTTAAAGATTTGGTTTGACCACGGTAGTCGACCCAAAAAAGCAACCTACGAATACATCTTGGTTCCGAATGCCAACGAAGAACAAATGATAGGCTTGCAAGAAAATTTTCCTTTTATCATCAACAACCAAGTTGACCAGCAGTCTGTGGTTAGGCAAGATAAAAGTGAGGGGAGCATAATTTTCTATAAAGCAGGTCATACAGATGTACTTGATGGTATCCAAACAAGCCAACCTTGTGTACTTCATTATAAGAAAACAGATAATGGTCTCGAATTAGCATTAAGCGATCCTACCCAAAAACTAACTGAACTTGAGATTATTATTAAAGGTAATTATACTGGGGGATTTGCGCAAATGATGAATGATAGAACCCTGCTGAAGATTACTTTACCTAAAGGAGACTACGCAGGAAGTTCTGTTTCAATTTCTCTATCTAAAAATAAATAAGCAAATAGTAATGAGAAAAATACTAGGTACGATCACGTGCACATTTCTTTTTGGACTGCTAACCTTGAATGGTCAAACTAAAAATTTAGTAAACGAGCAGGACTTTAAAAACCCTCTTTCCCAATACAAACCGATGCCTTTTTGGCACATGAACGGAGACTTAAAAGAGGATGAAATCCTTCGGCAAATGACCGATGCCCACGACGCCGGTTTTAGCGGTTTATCCATACTTCCCGTTCATAGCACCCTACCCGATTTTTTAAGTGACGAATATTTTAAACGTTATCAGTATATTTTGGAGACGGCCAAATCTTTGGATATGGAGATTATTCTTTATGATGACACCGGGTTCCCTAGTGGTAATGCGGGAGGAAGGATTGAACGCGATTATCCTCACTTTGTTAGAAAGAGCTTAGAGAAATATGAGTACGAATTAAATAAAGATCCCTTTTTCAAAGCCTTTATTCCAGAGGGGGAATTAATGGCGGCTATTGCCATGAATATGGATACCAAAGAACGTATTGATCTTTCTGAATTTATAAAGGATAATTTATTGTCATGGCCAACAACTCGAGAACAAGGCTGGAAAGTAATGCTGTTCATGTGCCAAAAAGCAACATTTTGGAAGTCTGACATGCCGCTGGATGCAATGAACCCTGCTGCGGTAAAACAGTTTATAAACCTAACCTATGACAAATACGAGGAGAAGTTTGGAAGCTATTTTGGTAATACCATTAAACTCACCTTTTTTGATGATGTTGGTTTTTACAGAAAGGAACGTACTTGGACTGAAGCTTTTAATCAAAAATTTATGGCACTAAATAATTATGATCCCACGCTTTACTATCCTGCACTATGGTATGATATAGGGGAAGAGACGGAAGCAGCAAGAGTGGCCTTCTTTAATACACGTGCTGAACTTCTTTCGGAAGGTTATCCAAAATACGTGACAGAATGGACCAAAAAGCGAGGTTTAAAAAATACGGGGCATCCTCCAGGGAACTATGATATACAGCCTGTTGATATGCACGGCGATATATTTAAATATTTTAGACATACAGATTTACCACTTACCGATGCCATTATTTGGTACAATAGAGGACGGGAAGGTTTCAAGTTGGTGAGTTCAGCAGCAGATGCAGCGGATAAACCTATTGTTTCCACTGAAGTCTATGGTGCTTTTAGAGAACAAAAATTTGACTCTATAGTAATGTATCGAACGATTATGGAACTTTTTGCTCGCGGTGTAAATTTTGTTGTGCCTCATGGTATGTGGTATAATCCAAAGAAGATGGGGATACCCCCCTTATTTTCGCCATTAAGTGATAAGCTACGCCCTGCTCTGCTTAATTACAGCGAGTATGTTGGCAGGTCCTGTTACCTGCTGCAAGGAGGACGAAGAATTGCGGATATTGGCATCATCTACCCGATTACTAGTTTACAGGCAGGTTATTATTTTGATGAACCCACCAATACCACTGGTGGGGATTGGGCGTACCCTGAGGCCGATTATCAAAAAGTGGGGGATATACTGACGAACGATATCCGTAGGGATTTCTCATTTATCCACCCAGAACAACTTGTAACCGATAAATACATCATAGAAAAGGGAAATCTGCATTTGAACAATAAAACTAACTATCAAGATTATAAACTTATCATAATCCCGGGCGGTAAAGTTATTGCCTTAAAAACCTTACAGAAAATAAAAGCCTTTTACGATGCTGGTGGTAAGGTCATTGCAACGTCATTGTTACCTTCAATGTCGTCAGAAATGAATAAAAATGAAGAAGTCGTAGCTATAGTCAACGATATGTTCGGAGCGGAATATGTAAAGGACAGCGCTATACGGACAAACAAAAAAGGCGGGAAAACTGCGTTTATTCCAAATCCGAGTAGGGAGGTACTATCAGACATGATCAATCAGCTTGTTCCTAATGAAGATGTTGGTTTTGAAACGACACCGGAAATCACCAGTGCAGAAGGAGTTTTTTCATATATGCACAAAGTGAAGGACGGAAAAAATCTTTATTTTTTTGCTAATTCTAGTGACGATACCATAAATACGGAAGTACTGTTAAGAGGAAAACTAAATTTGAACGTTTGGAAT
>JBARUM010000554.1:0-5772 GCA_049645725.1 Maribacter sp. | reverse complement strand
TGATTTTACGTACAAAATCTCCATTCATATCAAAAACAAAAACATCGGACTCCCTCCCACTCTTGAAGACAAAAAGGTCATCAGTTTGCTTTAGCTCATAAATATATGAGAGCAATGAATTCTCCGTTTCCTCGAGCCTTACTACCTCCACTGATTCAATTAAATTAGCAAAACGTTCTTGGGGTTGATCACTATCGAGCCGGTACGAAACAAAATCGTCTGAGACAGATACAGGTTGAGCTTTATTCTCAGTCGGTTTATCGGAACACGAGAGGCAGAGAAATAGGAAGAGAAAAAATAAATAGAGGTTTTTCATATCGGCTTCTCGAATTATAGAATGCTTTGAAATCAGCAAGTATGCTTCAACAAGAATAACTAAACGAATAGTCGTTTCAAAAGAATAACAGATCAAATTTCATTTTGTGTATTCCGTAGTTTTGGTTTTTGGATATGATTTATGAGTTGGATGAAAAGAAAAGTAATTGATACAAATGACAACTCCGCATAATATTCAAATCATGACTTATGTCAGTATTCGGTAATTGTGCTTTCGCTAATTTCATTGCGTGAAAGAGAAAGCACTGAAGCTACTGTTAGTATGTGGGTTATGCCTTGCCGCGGTAGTTAGTTTTGTGCTTTTACTACAAATCATCTAACCAATTTGATTATGAAAAAGAACATGGGAAATGCAGACCGAGTGATCAGGATTTTAATCACGGCTGCTATTGTGATACTTTATTTCAGTAATGTAATTACTGGCACTCTTGGCCTTGTGCTGTTGGTGTTGGCTGCGGTCTTCTTACTAACCAGCCTAGTAAGCTTTTGCCCACTATATACTCTGGTAGGCTTAAATACCTGCCCTGCGAAAAAAATAAGATAAAAAGGCCATTGAATACAATCCAATGGCCTTTTACAATGCAATTATCTTTTGGGTTAAATCACACCTAAATCCTTACCCACTTCGATAAAGGCCTGAATGGCTTTGTCTAAATGATGCCTTTCTAACTTATTCATCAAGATAGTAGCATCTAGAAATACAGCCCATTAGCATGGCTAATTGATAGAATACAATCCTTCTCAATTGAAAAACCAAAGATTTAAAAATCCTTATGGGAATTGAATATCTAACCATAGACTGTCTTAATAATTGAAATTAAATTTCATAATTATTCACAATAAAAAAATTGTAAGTTTTTTTGCCTAATAAAATATATTATATAAATTGACTTGATATTCACTTTTAAATTTATAAAAATGAAAAAGTTATTAAGTATTGTTTTACTCCTATTGCTGTCAACCGTTGGGTTTAGTCACCATCGAGATCAAACATTGTGCGCTAATCCAGAGGGGGACAATTGTCCTTGTATCACAAACTTCCCTGAGGGAGGCTCTATGATCATAGGTTGTGACGACACCATAACAATTAAGTCAGAGGTCTTGACTCCAACAAGTTGTGCAGGAAGTGGAGACACTTGTTATATGACAATAAACCCACTGTGACCAGTCTATTAAAAGGGGGAGATGTTTTTTACCTCCCCTAATTAATTCAGCCTATTGAAAATTAAGAAATAAATGAAAATATTAAGGATTACGCTGCTTCTAACGATTGCAGCCTGCTACTCATGCGATTTTGATACCGCAATTTCAAATGACTATTCTAAAAATCTCGTGTTTGACGGTGTGCATTCCTTCGACTTAGACTCGGAAACATCTTTCGAATTTTACAATATTCAGTACCTTAGAAATGGGGTGGAAGAATTTCTTCTCGTTCTGAACCCACTTATTAATGGTGTAAACATCTACAACTTGAAGGAAAAGACGGTTGTAAACAAACTCAAAGTACCCACTGAAGGGCCTAATGGATTAGCGAATATTCAAGGTTTTACCGCTGTTACTTTAGATTCGATATTTTTATTTCCAAAAGGACATCTGAATAAATTTATACTTGTGAAAAAGTCTGGAGAACTGGTTAATAAGTATTCACCAAAAGCGATTACCTACCGCGGTATACTTAACCATATCTCCTCAACATTGCAACCAACAATATTTTTTGACAATAAACTTTATTTTGTTCAATGGCCATTATTCGACACATATAACTCTAAAAATATAAGCTCTGGCTTCCCTCTTGAAATTGAATATAGCATCGAAACAGATTCATTAATAAGTCTCCCAGTCACCTATCCTAAAACGTTTCATTCCAATATTTGGAGCTTATGGGACATAATACATAGCAGAACGTTTAATTTCAATAACAGTTCGTTTATATATTCATTCAATTCTATAGACTCTATTCAATCCATAAATTTCACTGGAGGATCTCCGACCAGTTTCAAAGCAAGCCTAAACACCAATAGTAATCAATCTAGATCTTACTCAAAAAAACCAAATAGCATGGTTGAACTTAAGAACAATCTCTCAGTTCACAGATATTCTGGCATATTATACGATGAATTTAGAGACGTTTATTATCGCTTTGCATTAAATCCAGTCACATTTAATGACAAGCTTCATAAGAACTATAAAGCCTATGAAAGTATGCCCATGAGCATTATCATTTTGAATAACAGTTTTGAAAAGATTGGAGAAACACCATTAGAGCCTAATAAGTATACAATATACTCGGCTTTCGTGGGTAAGAATGGTCTCTATTTACCTCAGATTAATGTGAACAATATCAATTTAAATGAAGATCAAATTCACTTCTCGAAATATGTTTTACAAAATAAATAATCCAATATTAGCTCTTTTAGTATTTTTTCAAATATTATCTTGTAACACTAATAGTCCTAAAGGGGTTGAGCTCGAACTAAATGAATATTTAAGTAAGGAATTTAATTTAAGTCTAACCGAAGGAAACAAATACGTCTTCATTTATTTAGATGGCTGCTCCAGTTGCATTGATTTGTATCGACAATTCATTGCAAACCATGAGAACGCGATAAATGTCTATATTTTTTTAATAACAAAATCAGAGAAAAAGGCTAACATAGTTATCGGAAATTCAATTAAAGCAAAAGTCTATATCGACAAAAAAGCCACAGCACTGATTAACTATGATTTAGTAAAAGATGCCCCAAGAGTTTACTACAACTCTCCTAAGGCGTTTGAAGAATTCGAAATAAGCATTGATAAAATCACATCCATATTCTTATGACAATTAAGAATTTATTTCTATTATTTTTTATTTTAAATAATCTATGCGTTTTCGGCCAGCCAAATGTTGTGATTTCTGCTAAAAATGGAGGATTAGAAAATTTATACCATATAGACACATTGGTACTAAGTAATTCAGATAATTTTTTTAATGCTGAAGGAAAGTATTTACTCAAGGCATATAATGGCTTCGATATTGTCCTTTCTACTCACTTCGGGGAAGTGGCAGTTTTTAATAGCAACGGCATAAGATTGTCAACATTTCCATCCTCAAAGGTTCTAAAAACTGGAAATGAGACTCTCACTATGGGTGGTGGAAGTATTAACTTCACATATTCTCACAACAAATTACGGCTTTTACAGCATGTACCTCAAGAAATAGAGATTTATGACTTAGAAGGCAATAACTCTTTGTCGCTACACTTAAATACTCTAGATAATTCAAACCTATATTTTCTGAGTTATGGTCATGGGCTCTTCCTTTTTCACAAAGGCGACAATACTGCTAAGGGTAGGTATTTTATATCCTTGGAAAACAGCCTTGTATTTCCCAGCGAAACGACTAAGCAACCTTTATCAGGTCTTGTAAGTATCATAAGTGAGTCAGGTGAGGAACTCTCTAGGGTTATTAGCCCCGAAGTAATATCTTCTCTAACAAAGAATAAGGCATCAAAGTCCTTTAAGGTTGATCTATATAATGATCAATTTTATGTCTCAATGAATGGTGACCCTAAAGTGTATCTATTTGATTTAGATGGGAATTTTTTAAAAAAAATAGAAGGTGCTAAGAGTTCAATTAGAAATTATAATGCTCTCAAATTAATGGAAGATTGGCTTTTTGGGCTTAGAGCCTTTAAAGACAGGGTTAGATATTTTAATCGGATCATCAAAGACAAAACCCAAGGTAGTTCTGTGCTCGACTATTGCTATTCAGACGGAACTAGTAGGGAAATAATTTTTGATAAAGATGTAGTTTTTGCTACCAATTTGGATTCACGTGAGATTGCGTTCTTAGCGTCCAATAAA
Source organism: Maribacter sp. (assembly GCA_049645725.1). Taxonomy (GTDB): domain Bacteria; phylum Bacteroidota; class Bacteroidia; order Flavobacteriales; family Flavobacteriaceae; genus Maribacter. The sequence goes on along the minus strand of JBARUM010000554.1, from coordinate 1,590 downwards.
GGGACATTCTTCATTGTCAAAATGAAAGCAAAGTGATGCCTTTTAGGAATATGTGCTTCTAAACATCTATTATATACCTATAAATCACTACTGACCACATGACTATTGATATTCGAATTTGTAAATTTTTAAGAAATTGAAAAAACACAACCTACTCCTATATGCTAAACCACCTTTATGCTACCAGTTATTTTTTGCTATATAGTAAGTGTAAACTTAAGCCTTTTGGTTTTGGCAGCAGTGTTTTTGCTCACTAGCCTAGTAAGCTTTTGTCCGCTTTATACTTTAGTAGGCTTAAATACCTACCCAGCAAAAAAAAAATAAAAAGGCCATTGGATACAACCCAATGGCCTTTTTACTATGTGATTGTATTTTTTATATCACTCCTAAATCCTTACCTACTTCGGTAAAGGCTTGAATGGCTTTATCTAAATGGTGTTGCTCGTGCCCGGCAGAAACTTGCACTCTAATTCTGGCTTGGCCTTTCGGTACTACCGGAAAGAAGAACCCGATTACGTAAATGCCTTTTTCTAAAAGCGCATCGGCCATTTTTTGCGCCAGCTTAGCATCGTAAAGCATTACAGGCACAATGGCATGTTCGCCCGGTTTAATGTCAAAACCGGCCTCGGTCATTTTATTTCTGAAGTACTTCGTGTTTTCTTCCAACTTATCGCGAAGCGTTGTGGCTTCAGAAAGCATGTCGAATACCGCAATAGAAGCGCCTACAATAGACGGTGCTAAAGTGTTAGAGAACAAATAAGGTCTTGAGCGCTGGCGAAGGATTTCGATCATTTCCTTTTTACCCGAAGTAAAGCCGCCAGAAGCTCCACCTAAAGCCTTTCCTAAAGTACCCGTAATAATATCTACGCGGTCCATGCAGTTTTTGAATTCATGCACTCCTCTTCCTGTTTTACCCATAAAGCCTGTTGAATGACATTCATCTGTCATCACTAATGCTTTGTACTTGTCGGCCAAGTCACAAATTTTATCTAGCTGGGCAATTGTACCGTCCATTGAGAAAACGCCATCGGTAACAATGATTTTATTCTTCGCGCCTTGCGCATCAGCATCTTTCAACTGCTGCTCTAGGCTGACCATGTCGTTATGGTCGTAACGGAAGCGCATTGCTTTGCACAAACGCACCCCATCAATAATGGAAGCATGATTAAGCGCATCTGAAATAATAGCGTCTTCAGCACCTAACAATGGTTCGAAAATTCCACCGTTGGCATCGAATGCTGCGGCATAGAGAATGGTGTCTTCCATGCCTAAAAATTCTGAAATCTTTTGCTCAAGCTCTTTGTGAATATCTTGTGTTCCACAAATAAAACGAACGGAAGACATGCCAAATCCGTGGGTATCAATGGCTTTTTTGGCAGCTTCAACCACCTTAGGGTGAGACGATAAGCCTAAATAGTTATTTGCACAAAAGTTAATCACTTCTCTTCCATCCGCAGTTTTAATGTCTGCTGCCTGTGGTGTGGTAATGATTCTTTCTTTTTTATAAAGGCCTGCTTCTTTTATTTGTTCAAGTTCAGCCTGAAGTGTTGGTAAGAGTGTATCGAACATAATTAATTTTTTTTGGGTTTT
>JBARUM010000553.1:0-6303 GCA_049645725.1 Maribacter sp. | reverse complement strand
GTGCAAACGGGATAGAATTGGCTGCCGAAGATGATGACAAAGGTGAATATAATGCAGAAAATATCTTTATTAATAACTGTAAATTTGAAGGTGTTCCTAAGAACGTAATCAATTATTATAGGGGTGGTTATGATGAATCTACCGTAGGGGGTAATCTTATAGTAAAGAATAGCATATTTACACGGTGTGGCGCTAATGAGGAAAATGGAATATTATTGAAAACTTATGGTATCATCAATGTAAATCTTGCAAATAATACCTTTTTAAATAACAAGGTGAAAATGGTGGCCCTTTTATGGGGAGCAAAGAACAATAGGTATTCCAATAACGAAATAAAAAACTCAGGAGAATTAGTAGTTCAAGAAAATCTTCCGCTTAAATTGATGTACTAGAAATCATGGCTAAAAAAGTAATCACATTTGGTGAAGTAATGATGCGGCTTTCCCCACCGGGCTACTCCAAGTTTTCGCAGGCCACCTCTTTTGAGCTTGCTTATGGCGGCGGCGAGGCCAATGTGGCAATTTCCTTGGCTTATTTAGGTATGAAAGCTGCACATGTCACCCGTTTTCCGGATAACGGTCTTGGAAAGGCGGCCACACAGTTCTTACGTCAGCATTGGCTCAGTACTGAACATGTAATCTATGGCGATACAATGTTGGGCAAGTATTTTCTTGAAAAAGGTGCCGTGCATAGGTCCAGTGAGGTAATTTATGAGCGGGAAGGGTCTTCTTTTTCAATGATACACCCTTCAATGGTGAATTGGGAAGAGGTGCTCAAAGAAGCCGATTGGTTCCATTGGACTGGTATTACTCCGGCAATTTCAGAAGGGGCCGCTAATTGTTGCCTTGATGCCATTAAAACGGCGAATAAACTGGGCATACCGGTTTCGGGGGATATTAATTCGAGAGATAATATGTGGAAGTACGGGAAAAGCGTGCAGGAAGTGATGCCGGAGTTGGTGAAAAACTGTGATATTGTGCTTTCCAGCAGCCGTGGGATATTCGAAATGTTCGGTCTAGGACAATTGGGAGGCGGTTTTCAATCCTCGGCCAAAGCGTTAATTGGAATTTTTCCTAGAGTTAAGAAAGTTGTTGGAAAAACCAGGAAGTCTATAAGTGCTTCGCACCAACAAATACAAGGTAAAATGTGGAACGGAGAAGCGTATATCAAAACGGAAATGTTGAACATTACCCACGTCATAGATCGTGTTGGGACCGGAGATGCCTTTGCGGCCGGACTTATTTATGGACTATTGCATTATGATGATGAAAAGGCTTTGGATTTCGCCTCCGCTGCCTGTGCCCTAAAACATACCGTTCCAGGGGATGTGAATATGGTATCTCTAGAAAATGTTCAAAGTTTAATGAATGGGGATACCTCAGGAGCGATAAAGAGATAATTGTCAAATGACTAGAATTCAGCACATTGCAATTAAGTCAAAAGCCTACCAAAATACGGTAGTTGTCGTAAGTATATGATTGCCCTAATAATGTAAAAAAGTTGTAAGTCTAAGAAATAAACGTATTTTTGGTAAACCAATTTGGTTTACCAATTTTTAAATCATAATTAGTTTATTTTTAAACTTTACGGAATAAATGAGCCGTATGAAAAGTTCAATCAGGCCTATTTCTGTTTTTAATTGCAACAATTATGAAAAATATTATGAACTTAAGAATAGCAAAGTCAACTTTTATCCATTGTCCAATATTAGCAGGTATGGTCCTACTATTTATGGGTTGTGGGGGAGTTGACAAAAAGAAAAATACCTCGAAAGAACTAGACAAATCCACCTTAGGGACTACTGCTAACGACATTATACCATTTTTCCAACATTGGAATTTAATCTTAGGTGACGGTTCTAATGTTGGTCAGGCAACTGACTACGAAAACCAGGATTACTTTTATACGGCGCATGATAATCACGGAGATTGGGTAGTATTTAAGTCCCCAAATGGAGGAAGTACCCATGGTTCTTCTAACAATACAAGAACCGAGTTGGCTCAGCTAAAAAAGTGGACACCAATGACCGAAGCCAAAATGAATGCTACCCTCAAGGTAATGAATGTATCAACCACTGGAGATGCTCGCGTGGCGGCCACATACTCCGTGGTAGTGGGTCAGATCCATAGCGCTGACGGGCATGAGAACGAACCGTTAAAAATATTTTATAAAAAATTCCCCGGTCATACCAAAGGTTCAGTCTTTTGGCATTATGAAATCAATACGGCAGGTGATGACAATTCAAAAAGATGGGATTATTCCTATCCGATTTGGGGCTATGACTTTTCCGTTGTTGGAACAGGTGAAAACACCTATCCACTAGAACCAGAAGATGGTATTACTTTAGGTGAAGAGTTCAGTTATGAAGTGGATATAAAAGACGGGATAATGTCTCTTACATTTATTAGCGAAGGGCATGAGACCAAAACCTTTACTAAAAACCTTATTGCCTCCGAGTATACAGAAGCCTCAGATATCCCAGAACAAGTCAAAAATTTATTCGTGCCGATAGGTCAGGATGGGCTGGAGCGTAAAACTGCGTATGCGAATGAGAGCCTATTTTTTAAATTGGGAACGTATAACCAAACCAACGGAAAAGACCCTAAAGTAAATAAGGTATGGTGCTCAGGAGCTGAAACCCATGGGGGGGATCTTCAAAAGCAATATGCGGATGGTAACTATGCTGAAGTTTGGTTTAAAGAGGCGAATATCACAATCAGCGATGACGCGTATTCTAATGCAGGGTATTTTGAGGCCAATGATGGATTAAGCACAAAAATTGTATATCCTAATGAGGTAATTCCTTTTATGGATAAATTTAAAATATTGCTAGGTGATGGAACCACAGTAGAAGATATCACGGAGTTCGAGCACAAAGATTTTTTCTATACGGTTATTGATGGTACAAGGCGTTGGGTGGTCTACAAAACCCCTAACTCTGGAGTCACTTCTAAAAACTCCAGCAATACCAGAACGGAGCTGCACGAAAAAAGAGAATGGACGCCTGAACAAGGTGGGTGGCTAACTGGCACCTGTAAGGTCATGCAAGTTTCTACCTCTGGTGATGCTAGAGTTGCGGCGTCTTACGCAACGGTAGTTGGACAAATTCATAGTGGTGAAGGTCACGAAAATGAGCCTTTAAAAATATTTTACAAGAAATTTCCCGGCCATACCAAAGGATCTGTATTCTGGAATTATGAAATTAATACAGCGGGCGATGATAATACAAAAAGATGGGATTATTCAACAGCAGTATGGGGAAATGATATGTCCGTTATCGGAAAAAGCAAAAATGAGCCTCCCGTTGAACCTACTGATGGTATAGAATTAGGAGAAGAATTCAGTTATGTAGTTAACGTATATAAGGGCATGATGTATCTTACTTTTAGCAGTCCAGGCCATGAAACAAAGACATTTGCCAAAAATCTCATCTCTTCTGAATATTTGAAAAAATCAGACATACCTGCTCAAACCAAAAAGCTATTTGTGCCCATAGGACAAGATGGTGCCGAAAAAGCTAGTGCCTACAGCGGAGAGTTGGGCTATTTTAAGCAAGGTGCTTATAACCAAACCAATGGCAAAAGTTATGAAAACAATAAGGTTTGGTCCGCCGGTGCAGAAACTTATGGTGGTGATATCGCAAAACAGTATGAAAACGGATGTTATACCGAAGTATGGTTTAGAGAGGCAACGGTGGGGCCAGGTGTTCCCAATAAGTAAAACAGGGATGCATGTATAACTAATTAAGAACTATATAAAATGAAACGATTTAGTGAAAAATACATTATAACAAGAGAATTGGAATGGGAAGCACTTGGAGGAGGCGTATCAAGAAAGTTTTTAGGCTACGATAACCAAATCATGATGGTAAAAGTGAAATTCGAGAAAGGAGCATTAGGTTCTCCCCATCAACATTTTCATACACAAGCTACCTACTGTGTTTCTGGTAAATTTGAATTTGAAATTGACGGGGTAAAAAAAATCGTAGAAGCTGGAGACGGAGTTTATATTGAACCTAATTTACCGCATAGTGCAGTTTGCTTGGAAGAGGGAATGTTAATTGACACCTTTAGTCCTGTTAGGGAAGATTTCTTAAGTGGTGATGGAGTCTCCTATTTTGGAGATAGAGATGCGTAAGGAAAGAAAATCAATACTTTAAGCTATCCGTTTATTCCTCATAATATTTTGTGGATAGCAAAATCTAAAAAAGAAAAAATACTAATTGACATTTTTAAATCTGTCCGTGAATATTTTATTTCTAAAAAAAATATCAGTTTCTTATCAAGAATAATATGGAAAACAAACTATCTGGCAAAAATGTGCTTATTACGGCTGGTGCTCAAGGAATTGGCGAATCAATTACGAAGCATTTTATAGATAGTGGAGCAAATGTGGCCATACACTATTTTTCTAGTTCAGATACTGCAAATCAATTGACAGAATATGCGAATAGTAAAGGTCAAAAGGCGGTTGCAATACCTGGTGATTTGACAAAAGAGGCGGATGCGAATACATTGGTGCAGAAAGCGGTAGAAGTCTTGGGAGGTTTAGATATACTTATAAACAACGCAGGATCCCTAGTTGCACGTAAAATGCTAGATGAAATGGAAGCCGAGTTCTGGCATAAGGTAATGGACATCAACCTTACATCTATGATGTTCGTAACTAGAGCTGCTATTTCTCACCTTGCGAAAAATAGCAACAGTAGTGTCGTCAATTTGGCATCACTTGCAGGACGCAAAGGTGGTCACCCCGGTTCGCTGGCATATTCTACTAGCAAAGGCGCTATATTAACGTTTACACGAGCACTCTCTTCAGAATTGGGGCCTAAAGGAATAAAGGTAAACGCTGTTGCTCCAGGCCTTATCCTAGGAACCTCATTTCATAATACGCATACGACAAAGAAATCGGCAGATGAGACAACGGCGGGCATTCCAATCCAACGGGCTGGTAATGCTAGTGATGTGGCAAGGGCGGTGCTGTATTTGGCATCTGAATATGATGGTTTTATTACCGGCGCAACACTAGACGTAAATGGTGGGGTTTATAATATGTAATATGTTTTAATATTACGAAACACAGTCGGTAGAGACGTTACTTTCTTTGCTGCTCCAGAAACCTATTTCATAACACGAGTCAAAGTAGATATCAACGGATGACCGATCTCTTTATCAATAAAGACGTTCAAAGAGTGTTGTCAAATTGGCAAGTAGGAACACCAATAATTGCGGACTCCCAAAAATATAAATCATAAAATTTGAAATTAATTTTTATTTAACATTTTAATAACATATATTTGGTCAACCAAATTGGTTAACCAATATGGAAAACCAATTTAACTCAACTTAATACTAACATTTTTAAATCAACAAAAAGAATCATGGAACTATAAAATTATCTCATAAAAAAAGGACGGGTGTGTGCCCATCCTTTTTAGTAAAAATGATTACTTCATTTCGAAGGGAAGTAATACTCATACAATACCATTGATATCATATTCTGCAAAATTACAACAAACGATTCATTTCTTAGAATGTATGTCTTCGGTAAATCTATTTAACATTCACAAGCACGTTGAATGTCAAATAGCAAAATTGATTAACTATTTTAATTTAAACTTAAATTTTATGAAGATTACGTTATTAAAAAGGCTGTTATTGTTTGGGGCATTTATCTGTTTCTCAGCGGTATCAGCTCAAACGGTATCTGGTACAGGTGCTGATGTAACTGGCCCATTACCTGGAGCAAGTATTGTAGTTAAAGGAACTACAAATGGTACACAAACCGATTTCGACGGTAATTATTCTATCGATGATGTAGATTCTTCTGCGACTTTGGTCATTAGCTATATTGGCTATGTTACAAGAGAAATTGCCGTAAATGGTCAAAGTACTATTAATGTTACTCTTGAGGAAGATGCTAGCCAACTTGACGAAGTTGTAGTCGTAGGTTATGGTACGCAAAAGAGAGCAAATGTTACCGGTGCAGTTGCTAAAATTGGTGGCGCTGAAGTTGCCGGGATACAGGCCGCACGTGTTGATGATGCATTAGCAGGTAAGTTAGCCGGGGTGTTGATTCAAAACCAAAGTGGTGAACCTGGCGCGGACCCAAGAATTCAGATAAGAGCTGCTTCATCCCTGTCGGGTGACTCGAGTCCTTTGATTGTTGTTGACGGGTATCCCATTTCAGGAAGCTTAGCGACAGTGAACCCAAATGATATTCAAAGCTTAGAGGTTTTGAAAGATGCTTCTTCAGCTGCTATTTATGGTTCTAGGGGCGCAAATGGTGTAGTCTTGGTCACTA
>JBARUM010000552.1:0-2818 GCA_049645725.1 Maribacter sp. | reverse complement strand
ATTGAGCACTAGGCTGGAAGTCTTCCCCTTTGGGGAAGATTTAGATGGGGCTTTAGTTTATAGTTGCCAAATATTATTTGGCAACTATATTTGAATTGAGAGTTTTCAGACAGCCTCTTTTTGCTATTTTAAGTCTTGGTGCGAGCTTTAGTATTTTTTTTCTTCTTCCAGTTGTTCTTCAACCTCCTCCAAATCCTCTTCATCAGGGCATGGTTGCTCTTGGTCAGCCAAACTATCTAAACTCACTTTAATAAACATTGGGAAATGATCCGAACCAATGGTTGGCAATACACGCATTTCCTCTAGTCTGAACTGCTTAGAAAAAAAGAAATGATCTAAAGGCCATCGCATTAGAGGTTACTTAACATGAAATGTATTAAAGGTTCCTCTTCCGATTCGGGGATCAAGCAAACCACTGTAACGTCTAAACAAACGAGTAGAATGAGACCATGCCACATCATTTAAATCGCCTGTGACCATTATGAGGTCATCACGGTCTTTTACCTCTTTTGCTACTTTTAAAAGCTCAATATCACGTGGCTCAGAGGTATCACTTTCTTCGGGAGCAGGCGGTTCTGGATGAACGCCATAAAAGCAAAGCTCCTGATGGTCAGAAATTTTAATACTGGCTTTGATTGAAGGAATTTCGTCCTTTAATAAAAACCTGACTTCTGATTTACCAATTGGGCACTTAGAGTAAAATAATAGGCCATAAGTGTTCTCTAGGGGATACAGAATCGTGTACGGATAATCTTCTTTGAGTACTTCTACCCCATTTTCCCAAGCCTTATTAGTTTCCAGTAATAAGAGTAAGTCTGGTCGTTCCTTATTGACCAAATCAATCAACTTCTGAAAGTCCTCATTGTACATATATACATTGGCAGACATTACGGAAAAACTGATCTTATCCGCCTTATCTGCCGCATCATTCATTTCCTTTCTATGTAGCGGAGTATAAGGGAATATGATGTACGAAAGGTAAATCAGACAGAAGCCCCCTATCATTAATGTAATCCATTGCGTTTGATTGAATGGTTCTTGGTAAATAATAAGAAACAGAGCACTTACAAATACTTGCAGTGCCAGTATCTGCTTAGTGGGAAAATCAAAAAAACGAATCCACCACTGTTTAAATTTTGACATCTGTGCTACTACTCCGAGTAGCGTAATAAAAGTACCTATGTAAAAAATGATCTCAACTGCGAGCGACATGGTTAATCTGTTTCGGTTATTTTATCCCCTGATAACTCAGCCAAGGGTTTTAGTTGTTCAATATGTAATGCGACAATTCGTGCCATAGCGGCCAGTGGCAAAAACAGAATCATTCCTGCCAGCCCCCAAACATAATTCCCAATCACCAAAGCCATAAGCGATGCTAGCGGGTTCAGTTTCATACTTCCTCCAACAATTTTGGGTGTAAGAAAATTTCCTTCCAAGGTTTGAATAAGCACAATACAGCCAATCAAACCTAATGCTATAAACTTATTATCGTAATTAATGTAAGCATAAATTACTGGCAATGAAGCCCCTATTGTAGTTCCTATGTAAGGAATAATAGCTAATGTAGCTGCCACAAAAGCAAAAACCAAAGAGTATTTTAAACCGAACAAGTAAAAGGCTATGGTATAAAGTACAGTTAAAATTAATATGAGTAAACCTAGACCAGACATATACTGCTGACCCGTTTTAAGAAGTTTAATAAGGACTTTGGCATGTTCACGCACTTTGGCTTGGTCTCCCAAGTGAATAATAATATCCGCTATGCCTTTACGATAGAGTAAAATTAAAAAAGTAAAAACCAAGGCCAGAACTCCATTACTCAGAACCGATGCAGTCGCTTTAAACGTACCCCCAATGAATGGCATACCGAGGTTAGTTAGGACGTTTTTCATCCCCTTTGAGACCTCCTGCCGATCTATAGTCAACATGCCGCCAGGCACCTTATCGTTGAACGAATCAGCAATATCGCCAGCGGCATTTTCCACATTAACGTCAGATTCTAGTGTTTTTGCTACTTGAACCATTTGTGACACCATAAAATAGCCAACAAAACATATGACTATACTACCGATCACCAGAGGTGTAAAAACTGCTAAAATTGAGTTGAAGCCTTTCTTTTCGAGCCACTTTACTGGCCTCAAATAAAATGATACACCTATAAATGCAAAGGCCAACGGAATAAATAAAAAACCACCTTGCTTGAGTATAATGATACCTAGCACTAGAATAAGAAGCGCATAAGCTGTTTTTTGGAGAGAGAGTTTCATATTTAAAGCTAGCCTAAAACCCTGCCAGTTGCAAGAGTTATGTCTGGGTCTCTCAGGGTTAGTTTCTTTATGGTAATAGAGTGTAAAAAATACACATCTGTAGATTTTTCACCGAAGGGTATCATATTAGGATGGTGCTTAACAGTGGTTTTAAGAAACCTTTCAGGCTTTATGGTTTGTAAACTTACTTTAATCTTTCATTCCTTTTTAGATAAAAAAAAGCAAGCTCCAAACATTGACATAGCTACTACTCCAAAAATTTCAGTTGTCTTATTGAAACTAGGAATTCTTTACTTTAATCACTTCTGCCATAATGCTTAAGGCAATTTCTCTTGGTAGTTTCGAACCAATATCCAACCCAATGGGCGCGTGAATTTTATCTATATCAGATGATCTAAACCCATAATCAATTAACCTTTCAGCGCGTTTGCCATGCGTTTTTCTACTGCCTAAAGCTCCAATATAAGCGACATCAGATTTCAATAATATTTTTAATGCCTCATCATCAATTTTGGGATCGTGTGAAAGAATGACCGCATAGGCATTTTTAT
>JBARUM010000551.1:0-3735 GCA_049645725.1 Maribacter sp. | reverse complement strand
CTATAGAGCCGCTAATACGGGAGCTGTCCGATTTAGCACTAGCGATGAGTCCAGTTTCATTATAAATAAATTGAAATAATTGATGAGAACCATTTGTGACATATTCATATTTCTAACAACTATTATGGTCTGCGGTCAAAATGCCGTACATAACTATGGTACTATTCAAGTTCATGATACTGGACTAGTAGGTTTTCACATGGATATTATAAACGACGGTACTTTTAATCAAAATCTTGGTTTGGTAGGTTTTTATAATAACGACAATCCGATTACAATCTCTGGAACGTCAAATCCTGTATTCTACGATACTGAAATTGCCGTTGATGATGGTTTATTTATAGAAAATACGGTTGGTGTTTTGAATAATATAAATCTGATTTCAGGTATTGTTTATACTCCCAGAAGTTTATCCGACATTACCCTAAGTTTCATTTCCGATTCTTTTTATAATGGGGAAAGCAATAATACCATGGTTGACGGTTATACGGCGCTTTTAGGAAAGCAGATTTTTACTTTTCCTATTGGAGTGGATAATAGGCTTAGACCTTTAACCATATCATCTGACCAAACCAATGACTATGCTAAAAGTGCCTATTTTTATGAAGACCCAAATGCACCAAGCCTATTTGGAACTTCTTTTAACACGGATGATACGGAAGATGAATTCCTATCGGTAAGCAATTATGAGTTTTGGCATTTGGAAGGAGAAATTCCGTCAACGGTAACCCTATCCTGGGATGATCAAAGTTTTGTGAGCTTACTTGGCGAATTTATAACCGATTTGAAGATTGTTGGCTGGAGCATAGCCAATAAACAATGGGAGAATCTAGGTAACAGCGATGTAAATGGGAGTATGAATGAGGGAACTATAACTTCCGATAAATTTATTCCAAATGATTACGAGGTAATTACCCTAGGCGGAAATAATGATCTATTAGAAACTTTGAACAGTGTGCAATTGGACAACTATTACATGACTCCCAATGGAGACGGTATAAACGATACGTTAGTCATAGAGGGTATTGAAAATTCCCCAAATAATTCTCTCCAGATATTCGACAGATACGGTATTCTTGTATATTCACAACAAAATTACAACAATGGGTTTGATGGTATCTCCAATAGGAAAAGTGTATTATCGAGAAATAAAGGTTTAGCTTCTGGTATTTATTTTTATATAATTACTTTGAACGATCTTCAGATAAAACATCAAGGATACCTCTACCTTTCTACTTATCAAGACAACTAAGTATGTTAAAACAATTACTTCTTACGTTAATTCTTTTTACAAAATAATCCAGAAATAATTAGTTAAATTTAAAAAGTACATCAATCTAAACTAACAGAATTTATTCAAAGAACCTTTCGAAACCTATGGAACGAAGATCATTTATCAAAAAAAGTGGAGCCACTGGCTTAGCAATTGCCGTTGCACCAACATTATTTATAAATCAGGATATTGAATATTCCATTGTAGAATTAATGGGTAAAACGGATATTAAATTGTTTGGAAAGAACATCAATCTAAGAAAAGAGGCGCACGACGCTTTCTTAGAAATGAAGAAAGCTGCTTACATTGATGGTATTGACTTAAAAATAGTATCCAGCTACCGGAATTTTCAACGACAAGAGCTTATTTTCGAAAGAAAATTTCTTCGCTATACCGAAGATGATGGAATTGAACCATTGGCTGCCATTGATAAAATTATCGAGTACTCTACAATCCCTGGAACAAGTAGACATCACTGGGGAACCGACATTGATATTATAGACGGATATAGAAAAGTAGAAGGAGATGTCCTGGTTCCTGAAAAATTTGAAGCTGGTGGCCCCTTCGAGGATTTTAAAAATTGGATGGATGAAAATTCCGAAACTTATAATTATCATCTAGTTTATACAGACGACCCAAAAAGGAGAGGATTTAAATATGAGCCTTGGCATTATAGCTATGCTCCTATCTCGAAACCCATGCTAGAAGCGTTTAGGGGCAAGAACATAGTACAAATACTACAAAAAGAGACATTTTATGGAGCCGAGCATTTTACTATTGGATTTCTAAAAAACTACATACAAAACAATATTCTGGATATTAATAGAGACCTTCTGTAACACTTTTGTATATTAGACTTCTTATGAGAACACTACCACCATGAGAAGAGGAAGTTGGAAAATTAGAATATTTATTGGCCTGGCCATCGTTGCTTTCGCATTTATACAGAAATGTAGTAACAAGGAGGAAAATCCTTATACTGGAAGGGTACAAACTATTAATATGTCTCCGGAACAGGAAATAGCCATAGGACTTCAAAGTGCTCCGGGAATGGCACAGCAGCATGGTGGACTTTATCCTGATGAAAAACTTCAATCATACGTTGATGCCGTAGGAGCCAAACTGGTGAATAATAGTTATGCGCGTGAAACTCCCTACGAATATGATTTTCATTTATTAGCCGATGACCGGACTATAAATGCTTTTGCACTGCCTGGTGGACAATGTTTTATTACCTACGCCCTGTTTTCTCAATTGAATGAAGCTCAGCTTGCCGGAGTTTTAGGTCATGAAATAGGCCATGTCATTGGCAGGCATTCTGCGGAGCGTATAGCTGAAAGTAGCTTTTGGCAGACATTGACCATGGGTGCTACAGTAGGTGCTGACATGGGGGATATTGTTGGCAATATTGGTCAAAACACTCTATTGACCAATGGTAGAGGAGATGAGCTAGAAAGCGATGAACTGGGCGTTGAATTTATGATACGCGCAGGATATGACCCTTATGAGATGATAAAAGTAATGGAAATTTTGAAAGGAGCGGCTGGGCCTAATAGGGTCCCCGAGTTTCAAAGCACACATCCTGACCCTGAAAATCGTATCGAAAAAATAAGAGAAGCAATAGAAAAGTATAAAAGAAAAGGTTAAACGTTAATTCTTACCGATGAACGTTAAAACACAACAAATACAATCTTGTTTTTTGTATATTTGAAAATCCCAAATTAGTTTTTACCACTTTAGATTTGACCCTTGTAGCTTTGATTTAATCATTTAAACAGAACTATAATGGGAACACTAGTACAGTTTAGAAATCTTTATGTACAAGCATTTGAAAACTGCAAACCGGAAATTCTGGTAGTACTTTTAAAAGTATATTCGGTTTTCTGCGCTTTAATGTTATTTATGGCCGTATATGCCTTTTTATATAGAGCTTTCAATGGTTTTGAATTCTAACGTTTTCACTCTTTTACCTGAACACTAATGGAGATAAATTTTGAAATCTAAAAACCCGCTACAAGCAAGTAGCGGGTTTTTTTGATGATAAGACAATTTGAAGTTACGAATTGGAATCCATAACTTCCAGTACATCTTTAGCATTGGACATTTTTGCGTATTCCTTTGCGGTAATACCCTTATCACTTTTTATAGTTAAGTTGGCTCCGTTGAGAATTAATACTTTCAGCACTTCAGCCTTATTGTATTTGGCTGCATACATTGCCGGAGTTAATCCTAAAGATTTTTCATTAACTCCCTTTCCCGTAGCAATTAAACTTCTTACTTGGTCCACATTGCCTTTCATAACGGCTTTACAAAGTGGACTAATCTCTTCGTTATAGGAATTAATTATTATTGAAGCACTAGATTGAAATTCGGTAATTGCATGAGAACTTGTTACGAAGAAAAGGCTCATTACGCATAAAATTAAAATTGATTTTTTCATAATTTTTATATATTAATTGTCC
>JBARUM010000550.1:0-13043 GCA_049645725.1 Maribacter sp. | reverse complement strand
ATAAAGATGTTAAAAGATGGTTTAGTTGAACAAGCCGTTGCTAGTAACCTTGTTTATATTAAGACTGAAACCTTAACAGCAGAGTTGGATTTTGAAGAAAAATTGGAAAATGGCACTGAAGTTGCCTTTGATGAAGTGAACACTAAATTGTTTATCGAAAAACATTAAAAGATGGCAGAAGATTTAAAAATTAGATATTCCGATAAGGATTTGGCAGAGTTTAAATTACTTATTGAAGAAAAAATAGAAAAAGCAAAAAGTCATTTACAGCTGCTTAAAAGCGCTTATATGAATGATGGTAATAATGGTACGGATGATACGTCTCCTACATTTAAGGCTTTTGAGGAAGGCTCTGAGACCATGAGCAAGGAAGCGAACACGCAGCTTGCCATTAGACAGGAAAAGTTCATTAGGGATTTAAAAAATGCATTGTTGCGCATTGAAAATAAAACTTATGGACTATGCCGTGTCACAGGAAAGCTCATTAACAAGGAGCGCTTAAAACTGGTGCCACATGCAACACTTAGCATAGAAGCTAAAAATATGCAGTCATAAATAAAACGCCCTTTAGGGCGTTTTTTAATAGGTATTCTTGAGAGCGCTACTTTTTTTGAACATATTATTGTTTTCTTGGTGCTGTACTGCCCAAAAACTGATTAAGAAATCGGTTTTGAACGATAGAATCAGCTTGATACAAATTGATGCCGAAAATTGCTATGAGGTAGCCCTAATAACCAAAAAAACGAATGAAATTAGTATTGAAGCCCAAATAGAGGGAGAGTATAGCACAGATTTAGAATTGAGGGTCATGGAAAAGGGAAGTATGGTCATGGTTAACGCAGGTTTCCAACCTAATTTCATAAATCCGAACGATAAACTTAGCGCGCATAAAGTAGTATCTATTGCTTTGACTATAGTTGTACCAGAGTGGAAGAACGTTCTTATTTATGGTACTAACACTAGAGTATTGGCCAAAGGGGATTATAAAAATTTAAATGTTAGTTTGGCTGATGGGAGCTGTAATTTAACTAATGTTTCCCAAAATGTTGAGGTGAAAACGCAAAGCGGAAATATTTACATAAGCTCAAGGGCTGCAAACATACACGCAAACAGCAAGTACGGTAAAATAGGTGCCAATCCAATTCCTTTAGGGGATAATCAGTATAATTTAAATACAATAACGGGAAATATCGTTCTAAATAAAACCGAATAATATTTCTATTTTTGCGCTTTGATAAAATTCCATGAACATTAAAAAATCCCTCTTACTCATCATTTTTATTTTGGTCATAGACCAGTGGAGTAAAATTTATATTAAGACACATTTTGTACTAGGGGAGTCTGTTGATGTTTTTAGCTGGTTCAAGATTCTTTTTATAGAAAATGAAGGAGCCGCTTGGGGCGCCAAATTAAGCGATATACTACCCGTTTCTGATGCTATTGGAAAGCTTATCTTGACGATATTTAGATTATTTGCAATTTGTGGTATCGGATATTGGCTTTTTGATGTCATCAAGAAAAACTCTTCAAAAACATTAATTATAGCGGTATCCTTAATTTTTGCCGGAGCTTTGGGTAATATATTGGATTCGGTTTTTTACGGACTAGTATTCAATGATAGTTACAATGAAGTGGCTACGCTTTTCTCAAATGAACCTTATGGTAAGTTATTTTACGGAAAAGTAGTGGACATGCTCTATTTTCCTTTAGTGGATACTACATGGCCTACATGGGTGCCCTTTTTTGGAGGACAGAACTTCCGTTTTTTTGAACCGGTTTTTAACATTGCCGATACCGCCATAAGTACGGGTGTAGGTATATTATTGGTTTTTAACAAGAAAGCTTTTAAAAAGGAGGAAGAACTTGTTCTGAACGAAGAGGAAGAAATTCAAGAATCTCCAAAAGTGTAGATTTTATTTGGGGTAACACAATAATCCATTGATATATCTTCCTCGTGCGAATCAGAAATATGTTCTTCTGCTTCAAAAAGAGAAAGTCCAATCTTTATGACACCCAACCTGCATTCACTTAAAAAACGGTCATAATATCCTTTCCCGTAACCAACCCTGTTCCCATTTTTATCGAAGGCCATTAAAGGTATAAAAACAACATCGATTTTTAGAGGGTCTACCGTAATTCCATCAACGGGCTCTGGTACGCCCCAAGTACTATTCTTAAACTTGGTACTATCCGTTAACAAATAATGAACCATTTTTTCCTTTGAAATAACTTTAGGGACCAAAATGTTTTTATCCTTTCCCTGTAGTATGGATAGTATATTTATGGAATTAATTTCTTTCTTTCCCTTTATGGGTAAAAAAAGGTGATAAAATTCAAATTCCCACATGGGAATTTTAAGAATTGCATTGGCAATTGAAATACTTTGGGATTCTAGAAGAGGGGCGGCAAGTGAATTTCTAAGATTTGTATACTT
Source organism: Maribacter sp. (assembly GCA_049645725.1). Lineage (GTDB taxonomy): Bacteria > Bacteroidota > Bacteroidia > Flavobacteriales > Flavobacteriaceae > Maribacter. The sequence goes on along the minus strand of JBARUM010000550.1, from coordinate 10,609 downwards.
AATTCGTAGGTCCTTCTTCAACATGGTGGAGAAGTATTGTTTAGATAATTACAAATTTATTTACTCCTTGGTTGCAACCGCAAAGAATACTTTAAAAAACAACATCAAAATTAAGTAAGTACCGAGGGTTATAATATAGCTTTCCATAGATGTTCATTATGTTCCTGTTAAATGTAAGTAAAAAAAACATCATTCCTCCTTGAAAGGCATCTTTTTATCGATTAAAAGCACTTTTTTTAGAAAAAATTAACTTATTAACGTATTTATTTCTCTATTTAGAATATCAAGTTATTGATTTTCAAATACTTATTTCAAAAATGGATTAATATGTTTTTTTGGTAAACCAATTTAAAAGTTCTGATCGTTATCTAAAAAAGATGTTTTTCTAGTTTTTGTCCAAATATCTATAAAAAAAACCTAGTATAAATTCCTATGCTACGAATTATTAGGAGCGTTAAAAGTTATAAAATTCAATCTCATTTTATAAAAACAAAGTAATTTCAATTAAATTACTCATAGTAGTCACCAGACTTAACTTTTTATGTCACAAATTCCCATACATGTACAATTAAGTTCTTTGCCTAGTGGTGCTGGAGTTTATCAATTTTACGATTCGGATGATACCATATTATATGTAGGAAAGGCGAAGAATCTTAAAAAGAGGGTATCTTCTTATTTCACTAAAAACCATGAATACGGCAAGACACGCGTCATGGTCAAAAAAATTTATAGGATAAAACATATTGTGGTGCCAACGGAATCAGACGCATTACTCTTGGAAAATAACCTCATAAAGGAATATAGACCAAGATATAACGTATTGCTGAAAGATGATAAGTCTTATCCATGGATTTGCTTAAAAAATGAGCGTTTCCCGAGACTTTTCCCAACTAGACGAATCATAAAGGACGGATCTGAATATTACGGTCCTTACACTAGTATGAAAACGGTTAGGATCTTATTGGATTTAATCAAGAGCGTTTATCCATTGCGTACCTGTAACTATGACCTCTCCAAATCAAAAATAAAAGATGGTAAGTATAAGGTGTGTTTGGAATATCACTTAGGAAATTGCAAAGGCCCTTGTGAGGACCTTCAAACCATAGAGGAATACGAACGTCAAATTTCTGATATCAGGGAAATAATTAAAGGTAATTTTAAGTCTTCTTTACAATATTTTAAAGGGCAGATGAAAAAACTTGCCGATAATATGGAATTTGAGGAGGCACAACGGATTAAAGAAAAAATTGACGTTCTAGAAAATTATCAGGTTAAATCTACCATAGTTAATCCCAAAATAAGCAATGTAGATGTATTTTCAATTATATCTGATAATGCCTTTGCTTATGTTAACTTTCTTCAATTGTACCATGGTTCAATTTTCCGTTCGCATACTATGGAAATAAAAAAGAAATTGGATGAAAGTGATGAAGAGTTATTGCAACTGGCAATTGTTGAGATTCGTCAGCGGTTTAAATCGGAATCTAAGGAATTGTACCTACCTTTTAAAGTGTTGGTAGACTCTGAACTTAAAGTCTCCCTTCCAAAGTTGGGTGATACAAAGCGCATTTTAGAACTTTCCGAGCGAAATGCAAAGTTTTATAGACAGGAGCGTTTTAACCAAATTAAAATTATTGACCCAGACCGGCATACCAATCGGATTATGGCCCAAATGAAGAAAGATTTACGGTTGTCTTCGGAACCAAGACATATAGAATGTTTTGATAATAGTAATATACAGGGGAGTAATCCTGTTGCGGCATGTGTTGTTTTTAAGGATGGGAAGCCCTCCAAAAAGGAATATAGACATTACAATATAAAAACAGTAATAGGCCCTGACGATTTTGCTTCTATGGAGGAAGTGGTCTATAGAAGGTACAAACGCTTAATGGAAGAAGAGGAGTCTTTACCACAACTTATTGTTATAGATGGGGGGAAAGGGCAACTATCCTCTGCTCTTAAAAGTTTGGATATTTTAGGTCTAAGGGGTAAAATTGCGATAATCGGTATTGCCAAAAGGTTGGAAGAGATATACTTTCCGGAGGATCCGATACCCCTATATTTGGATAAAAAATCGGAAAGTCTAAAAATCATTCAACAATTACGGAATGAAGCCCATAGATTTGGAATTACTTTTCATCGAAACAAAAGAAGTAAAGCCGCTATTAATTCTGAACTTGAAAGTATTGAAGGTGTTGGGGAAAAGACAGCCAGGGAGCTGTTAAAGCGTTTTAAATCTGTCAAAAGAATCAAAGAAGCCAGTATAGATAATCTTTCGGAGATCGTAGGGGCATCCAAAGCAAAAAAGATATATGAGTCATTGCACTAAACGGAGTAGTACATTAGCCTTTGGAAGGTCTTTGATCGCAGGCATTACAATTCTTCTATGTTTGTATTCTTCTGGGCAGTCTATTTTAGAGCAAAAAGATAAAAAAGTAGGTCTAGTTCTCAGTGGAGGTGGCGCCAAGGGACTTGCCCATATTGGAGCTTTAAAGGTGATTGAAGAAGCAGGAGTAAAGATAGATTATATTGGAGGCACCAGTATGGGCGCAATAATTGGAGCTTTATATGCATCGGGATATTCGGCAAACGAATTGGATTCTTTATTCAGGGAAACCGATTTCGGCAACCTAATTCAAGATAACCTGCCTAGAAGTGCAAAAACATTTTATGAGAAGGAAGATTCGGAAAGGTATGCCTTAAGTCTTCCGTTTAACAATTTTAAGGTTTCGGTCCCACCTGCTTACTCTGGAGGTCAGAATATTTATAATGAGTTGGTAAGGATATTGTATCATGTAAAAGATATTGACGATTTCTCTAAACTTCCAATTCCATTTGTCTGTATTGCTACGGATATAGAAACCGGAAAAGAAGTTGTGCTGAATTCGGGATACCTTCCAGAAGCTATAATGGCAAGCGGAACTTTGCCATCGTTATTTGAGCCTTCAAGCATTGACGATAAGGTGTTAATTGACGGTGGCGTAGTAAATAATTACCCTATAGATAAAGTAATTGATTTAGGTGCCGATATTATAATAGGGGTAGACGTACAGCACGGGCTTTCCAATAGAGACGCTCTGCTCTCCGCCACCGAGATATTATTACAGATAAATAATTATAGGACGGCTGAAGCCATGGTCGAGAAATCTGAGAAAACAGATATCTACATCAAACCTCAAATAGAAAATTATACTGTAATAGAATTTAACAAGGCAAATGAAATAATCAAAAGCGGTGAATTGGCAGCAATAGAAAAATTCCAGGATCTGCAGCAGATTTCATCCAATTATGTTAAAAAGGCAGTACAGGTCCCCCCTATAAGTTTAGAAGATTCCATAATGATCAACAGACTTGTAATAACAGGTGATAATAAGCATACGCGAGGCTACGTAAAAGGTAAACTTAGGTTTAAGCTTGGGGAGCCTATTACTTTCAAAAAACTACAACAAGGCATAAGCAACTTGTCCGCAACCGGTAATTATAACACCAACAGGTATAAGCTTATTTCCAACGGTCTTGGAGAGGATTTAATATTACGATTAAACGAATCCGCAAATACCTCTTTTTTAAGACTGGGGGCACATTATGACGATCTATATAAAAGTGCGGCTATGATAAATTTCACCAAAAAAAACCTTCTCTTCAGAGATGATGTTGCTTCTTTTGATTTTATTTTAGGTGATAACATAAGGTATAATTTTGAGTATTATATTGATAAAGGAAGCTATTGGAGCTTTGGTATAAATTCCAGGTTCAATGATTTTAAGAAAGAAATAGACTTTAGTATTATCAGCGGAAATTTTGAAGTACCGCCGGGATTAAATGTAAATACTATCAATCTGGATGTTTCTGACTTTACTAATCAGATTTATTTACAAACTGTAGTTAGGGAGGAGTTTGCATTTACGATGGGTGTAGAGCATAAATTTTTGAAATACACTACAAGAACACTGGGGAGTTTTTCTGGTGAGCCAAATGCCATTGACTTGAACTCTTCGGATGGTAGAACAGTTTTTGAAAAAAGTAGCTTTTTCAGTGTTTTTGGGAATCTAAAGTTGGATACCTATGATGATAAATACTTTCCTACTAGAGGCTTGTTTTTTGATGGGGACCTGCATTATTATCTTTTATCTTCTGATTTTAATGAAAATTTTAAGGATTTCTCCGTGTCAAAGGCAAGGATTGGGATGGCGGTACCTTTGGCAAAGAATATTTCTTTGAATATTGAAACTGAGGGAGGGTTTAAATTAGGAACTTCCGGGGTTACCTCTTTTGATTTTGTTCTTGGAGGCTTTGGGAACAACTTAATAAATAATTTCATTCCCTTTTACGGTTATGATTTTTTAAGTCTCCCAGGAAACAGTTTTGTAAAATCCTATGTGCGGTTGGATTATGAATTTGCAAAGAAGCACCACTTTTTATTGGCTGCCAATTATGCCAATGTGGAAGATGATATTTTCAGGACAGGAGAGTGGTTTACGACACCTACATTTTCAGGTTATGGACTTGGATATGGATGGGAGTCATTTTTAGGCCCTGTTCAAATTATCTATTCTTGGTCGCCAGAAGGCAACAACTCCAATATTTTTTTCAGCGTGGGCTATTGGTTTTAATCAATACATTTCATCCTTTTTAAGAGTAAATAGACGACTAGGATTAAAATCATTCTTAACAAAATCCCAAATAACCATTAGAACTGTGAATTTGTGTTAAGGTAAGCGTTAAAGTAAGTTAAAACCTACTTGGCAACAAAAAGGTTATTATAAATTTACATCAGCAAGGGGTGGTTCCCTTGCAACTTTAAGTATTGGTTTTTCATAATTTAAAGTTTGGTTGGTTATTTAGGAAAAGCCCAGTTTTAAAACTGGGCTTTTTTTTGTACAATACTTTGGTATAAATTTTGTTTAAGATAATGTAAGTAAAAGCAGTATTAGAAATTCAGTTAGTAACTTTACTTTAAAAATTGATTATGAATAGATTCGCCCTAATTATTTGTATGTCTTTCTTTTTTAGTTTGCAAGGACAAAATAGTAGGTCTGCCTTTGAATCAGGAGAATGGCTGAAATTTAGAATGCATTACGGGCCTTTAAATGCTAGTTATGCCACTTTACAGGTAAAGAACGCTAAGATTGATACTATTCCGGTATACCACGTGGTAGGGCATGGTGAAACTACTGGATTTGCCAGTTGGTTTTTTAAGGTAGACGATACTTATGAGAGCTATTTTGATAAGAAGGACGGTAAGCCATATAGGTTCATTAGGAAAATAAACGAGGGTGGATATGAAAAAGATATCGAAATAAATTTTGATCACGATAAGGACGAGGCTATATTAAATGACAAAAAAAACAAGAAAAAGCTTAATTTTACCCTTCAAGACAGTATCCAGGATTTAATTTCTGCTTTTTATTTTCTTAGGAATAACTATGAGCCCAATGATTTAAAGGAAGGTGATGCCATAGATTTAAAAATGCTTTATGATGATGATGGCGTTTTTACTTTCAAACTAAAGTATTTAGGAAAGGAAATCGTTAGAACCAAATATGGTAAAGTGGAATGTCTTAAGTTTAGACCTTTAGTGCAGTCCGGTAGGGTTTTTAAAGAACAGGAAAGTTTATCGCTTTGGGTTTCCAACGATGACAACAGAATTCCTATTAGAATAAAAGCCGAGTTGGCAGTTGGCGCCATTAAAGCGGATTTGGATGGGTATAACGGTCTAAAGCATCAATTTAAGATAGTAATGGATTAGTATAACATGAAGGATAAGGAGCGAATCCAGTCTCAAATTTCAAAACTTGAAGAAAAATATAAGGATTCAGGACAAGACCTTAATGCATACCTGGACGGTTTACTCTACCAGCGTTACCTTACCTATTGGGATTACATACATCTGGATACACTCTTAAGTTTACAGGTGCCACGAACACATTTCCCAGATGAGGAAATATTCATAATGTACCATCAGATTACAGAATTGTATTTTAAACTTATTCTACATGAACAAAAACAACTTGTGGATGATAAATCCCAGAAACTAGATTTCTTTATTGGAAAGGTAAGACGTATCAATAGTTATTATGCTGCCCTTATCTCCTCTTTTGGAATCATGATTAAGGGAATGGAGCGGGAGCAATTTTTGCAATATCGAATGGCTTTATTGCCGGCAAGTGGTTTCCAATCTGCACAATATAGAATGATCGAGCTATACGCTACCCCAATGGAAAACCTAGTACATCATTCTAAACGTGAAAAATTTTCTTCAAAAACCCCGGTAGAGGAACTATACGAACATATATACTGGAAAAGCGGAGCTACAGATAGTGTGACAGGAGAAAAAACATTGACATTAAAACAATTCGAATATAGATATACCCCTAGGCTCATACGAATTGCAAGACAAGTTGAGGAAACCACAATTTATCATAAGTATCTAGGCCTATCTACGGAACAGCAACAAAATAATGACCTAGTTGAATCGTTAAAGAGTTTAGATCTAAACGCAAATGTAAACTGGCCATTGATGCATATGGGGTCTGCTCACCGTTATTTGGGCAAAGAATCAGGGGATTTAGATGCTACCGGCGGAACCAATTGGAAGGATTATCTTCCTCCAAGTTTTCAAAAAGTGATTTTTTTCCCTAAACTTTATACAAACCAAGAGTTAAATGATTGGGGAAAGCAATGGGTAGACCATATCTTTAACCCTGATAAAATAAGTACGTAAGAATGCAAAAATATTGGGGCATAATATTGGCATTGTCCATAATGATTTCGTGTGGGGAGGATAAGAATATGGAAATAGACCATACCCCTCCTAAAATAAGTCCTATTGAAGAACCTGTTGTAACTCATTTCGGTTTTAATCTTGACGAGTTCAAGGTTCAGTTGGACACAGTCAAACGGGGAGATAGTTTTGGAGAGCTAATGATACAAAACAAGGTAGAATATCCTAAAATTGCTAAAATATCGCAGGACTTTAAGGATACATTTGACGTCCGAAAAATACGAGTTGGTAAGCCTTATTTGATTTTAAAATCAAAGGATACCTTAGAACAAGCTCAAGTTTTTATTTATGAAAACGACCCCATAAACTATACGGTGGTAGATTTAAGGGACAGTGTGCTGGCCTACAGGAGCAAGAAAAAAGTAAAATACGTAGAAAGGGAAGCTGCCGGAGTTATAGAGACTTCATTATCAGAGGCTATATTGGATCAGGGAATAGACTACAACGTAACCAACAATCTTTCAGAGATTTATGCTTGGACAATCGATTTTTTTAGACTTCAAAAAGGAGATAAGTTCAAAGTTATTTATAAAGAGAAGTATATTAATGATACTATCTATGCAGGTGCTGAACCTATTGAAGTAGCCTATTTTGAGCATAACGGTCGCCCTATATATGCTTTTGCCTACGAAAACGATTCATTAAAAAACATTGTTGACTATTTTGATGAAGACGCTAATAACCTAAGAAGAACTTTCCTAAGGGCTCCGGTACAATTTAGCAGAATTTCATCACGCTATAATTTAAAGAGACGCATCCGATATTATGGATATAAACTACGCCCTCATAAGGGTACGGACTATGCAGCACCTATCGGAACACCTATTTTGGCTACTGCAGATGGTACGGTAACAGAATCTACAAGAAGGGGAGGTAACGGGAAATATGTAAAAATAAGGCATAATGGCACCTATTCCACTCAATACCTTCATATGAAGAATCAGAAGGTGAGAAAGGGGGAATTTGTACGGCAAGGTGACGTAATTGGTTGGATAGGGATGACCGGTAATACTGGTGGGCCTCATGTATGTTATCGTTTCTGGAAAAACGGTAGGCAGGTTGATCCTTTAAGAGAAGAACTGCCCTTGGCCGAACCTTTGGCTGAAACCCTAAGACCAGATTACTTTGCCTATATAATTCCGAAGAAAGATCAACTGGATTGTATCGAGTATCCTGAAAAAGTGATTGAAGAAGATTTGTTAACACTTAATAAAGAAAATGCCGCTAAATAAAATTAACCCTACAGCAACGGAGGTTTGGAAAAGCCTTTCTCAACATTATTCAGACTCGAAAAACCAACATTTAAGGGAGCTGTTTGCGTCCGATGCCAATAGGGCAAAAGAATTTAGTCTGGAGTGGAAAGATTTTCTTTTGGATTTTTCCAAAAATAGGATCACCACTAAAACCATAGATTTGTTAATTCGACTGGCAAATGAAGTAGAACTTAAGGATGCTATTGATAAGTACTTTAAGGGAGATCTTATTAATGAAACTGAAGGTAGGGCAGTATTGCATACTGCGCTTAGAGCTACAAAAAGTGATACTGTTCTGGTTAATGGCAGTAATGTGGTGCCAGAGATTTACGAAGTTAAAAAGCAAATAAAAAACTTTGCGGATTCCGTTATAAACGGATCCAAAAAAGGCTTTACCGGAAAGACATTTACAGCCGTTGTTAATATTGGAATAGGTGGTTCAGATCTGGGACCTGCCATGATAACTGAAGCCCTAAAATTTTATAAAAATCATCTGGACATACATTTTGTAAGCAACGTTGATGGTGATCATGTTCAAGAGGTTTTAAAGCTTTTAGACCCGGAGACTACACTTTTTGTGGTGGTTTCCAAAACCTTCACAACTCAAGAAACGCTTAGTAATGCCAACACAATAAAAAGGTGGTTCTTAGAACACGCTTCCCTAGAAGATATCGCGAAGCATTTTGCTGCCGTCTCCACCAATACCGAGAAAATCTCGGAGTTCGGAATATCTTCTGAAAATGTATTCCCAATGTGGGATTGGGTGGGAGGCAGATTTTCTCTCTGGAGTGCGGTAGGACTATCCATTGCATTATCGGTTGGTTTTGAGAATTTTGACGCCATGCTTGGTGGCGCCCATGAAATGGACGAACATTTTAAAAATGCCGACTTTTCTGAAAATATGCCCGTACTAATGGCGTTGATAAGTATCTGGTATAATAATTTTTATGAGGCGGAAACGGAAGCAATTGTTCCCTACACGCAATATCTAAATAGGTTCTCTGCATATTTGCAGCAGGGAATTATGGAAAGTAATGGTAAAAGTGTGGACCGAAATGGTAATGCCGTTGGTTATGAGACAGGAACCATAATTTGGGGAGAGCCTGGAACAAATTCGCAGCATGCATTTTTTCAATTAATACACCAAGGAACAAAATTGATTCCGACGGATTTTATTGGTTTCAAACACTCGTTGCATGGGGATAAAGACCACCACAATAAACTAATGGCCAATTTCTTTGCTCAGACCGAGGCACTGATGAATGGTAAAACTTTAGAGGAAGCAATAGAGGAATTAACGCTAAGGGGAGTTTCTAAGGATGAAATAGAAACCTTGGCTCCTTATAAAGTTTTTGCTGGCAATAAACCTACAAACACCTTGTTAATAAACAAGCTTACGCCTAGTAGTTTAGGGACTTTAATCGCTTTATATGAGCACAAAATATTTGTACAGGGGGTAATTTGGAATATCTTTAGTTATGACCAGTGGGGTGTGGAACTTGGAAAACAGCTTGCAGGTGCTATACTTAAGGATATAGAAGGTTCACAAATTGCAGATCATGATGGCTCTACATTGCGACTTTTGCAATATTTTAAGAATTAATCAAGGGTCTTAATACTTTTTAATAACGTTTCATAACTCTTTCATTTTCAGTAATTTTTTAGTTGATTTTAACTTAAATTTAAGAAGACTGATTTAACGTTCTCTTAACGTTAGAAGTTCTAAAATACAGGACTTTTGCAACAAGTTAAAACTAACAAAAACACTAGAAAATGAAAAAAATGTATTTAGTAATTGTCGCTTTGTTTATGGCGGCATCTGCCTTTTCACAAGGAGTTACGACCTCAAGTATGCAGGGGTCCGTTTCAGATGAATCAGGCGAGTCCCTTTTCGGAGCAAATATTGTTGCTACGCACACCCCTTCAGGATCGGTTTATGGTGCAATATCTAATGAAGATGGTAGGTTTTATCTTCCAAACATACGAGTAGGGGGGCCTTATAAAGTGGTAATCACTTATATTGGTTTTCAGGACAAAACTTTTGACGGTATTGTTCTTGGTTTAGGACAGAGCTATAATTTAAAGGTGACATTAAATGAAGGTGTGGAATTGGAAGAGGTAATTGTTACATCCCAACGAGGGGAAATTATTGATCCAGATAGAACAGGTCCTTCTATTAACCTTTCCAGAGAAAGAATTGATGCCCTGCCAACTATAGATAGAAGTATTAATGATTTTACACGTTTGACACCACAATCCAATGGCACTTCTTTTGCGGGAACGTCAAGTAGATTTAACAACTACACTATTGATGGAAATATCTATAACAATAACTTTGGTCTTGGAGATGCTCAGTTTGCTGGAGGAAACCCTATTTCACTTGATGCTATTGAAGAGGTTCAAGTAAATTTAGCACCTTACGATGTTCGTTTGGCCGGTTTTACAGGAGCTTCAGTAAATGCAATCACTAAATCCGGAACTAATGAATTTAGAGGTTCGGTGTATTACTATTTGCGTAATGATCAAATGCAAGGAAATAAGCTAAGGGATCTTGAGCTGAATAGGGGAGACG
>JBARUM010000549.1:0-2393 GCA_049645725.1 Maribacter sp. | reverse complement strand
CGATAATTCTGTTCAGCATAAAATAGGGGATGAGGTTGTTGCCAAATTAGAAACGGCCCTATTTTAGAAGGTCCAAAACGACCATCGGGTCCTATCATTTTTGGCCATCGAGCTCCTAAATATCCTTGACGTTTAGCAATAGTTTCTGCCACGGGAAGTACGTCTTGATACCACTGAAGACTTCTTTTAAATAAAGGCCAACGGTTCCATAATTGATAATGGGCACCGTGCCACCAATGCATTTCTAAATGAAATTTCCCAAACCAACCACTATTGAGCAAAAGCCCACTTTCTTGAGGGGGTAGACTACCCGCTTCGTTGACGGCAAGTAAATACTGCGATAAAACTATTCTTCTTTCCAATTCTTTCCAACGCTTATCTGAACTACCGGATAAATCAATAGCGCCACCCGTTGTCCAAAACTGTTTCCAGTATTTTTTGGTAGCCTCTAATGTTTGTTCAAAGTTTAGCGAAATTTCAAAGCTTTTCTCCTGCGTAAAATTACAAACAAATGAAAATTCTTCTGCTGTTCCGTCAGGTTTCAATACGTAAATATGCGGGTCGGTTTCTTTTAAAATAGCTTTATTCTTATTCCAATCTAATTTTATTTTGAATGCATCATTATCTAGTTTACGGGAAAATATAGCTTGTGTTACGTAAGTGGAAAGAGATGTTGAGTGCTTATCGGCAGCATTCCAATCTGCCCCAGATTTATTTGTAGGACTACCGTACGGTAAAGCCAGCTGTACGGTCAATCTTTTTTGTTGAATCAGAGCAGATTTTACGTTAACGGCTATGGCATCACTTTTGGGATGGGCAAGCGTTATGACTTCTACTGGAACTCCTTTTAACAGATATTTACTAGTGATAACTCCTTGCCACAAATCAACATTTTGATTTATCTCTGTGATATCGGTAGAATCAATCCGTTTGCCATCAATCATGAATGAAAACTTCCCAAGATTGAGACGATGCGGATTCTCTCGCAACCATTTGTAAATCTCCTCCTGACCTTCACTTTTTACCGGATAGGTGGTGTTGTGGCCATGAACTTGATATTCTGCCATTTTAAAATCATCCATTGTTTTACCCTTTGGCAAAGGTGATGTATGCCACCCCCATTGGGATAGCGTGTTTCCATAAAGGCTCTGTAAGCCGGTAACATCTATTCCAAATGCTATTTCCCCGTTGCCCACCTGCGGAATATTAGACGCGTTAATTGAATTAAATGTGAGATGGTGTCGTTTAACCAAAGCCTCCCTATCAATCTTTTTTTCTATTTTAGCAGTACTGCTTTGAGACATCGCATTTAGCGATAGAAACAAAACCAAAAATGTTTTAATTATCAGTTTCATAACGGTATTGAAAATTTATGATATAAGTTATTTAACGGCGATTATTTGTTCATTATGTATGTATACAGGCCCTACTAAACCAGCTGATAGCAATGGACTATTGGCATTGTAAAACTGAGCCGTTGTAAATGTTGTGCGTTCGCTTACAGGCATGGGTTCATTATTTACGTACCAAGCGGGCATTAAAGCATCTGTTTTACTATATTCATCTGTAGCGGCAAAGCGTTCATCACCTATGAGACGGTTCGTCCATTGGTTGGTAACTTTGATTTCCAAGTTATTTGCGCCGTTTTTTAGAGCTTGTGTAATATCGACCTTAAATGGAGCCATCCACAACACGCCTAAATTTTGTCCATTTATTATCACTTCTGCTGCAATGCTTACCTTTCCTAAATCCAAAATAAAACGGTCGGTTTCTATAGTATTTTCTAAATCAAAATTAAAGGTCTTATGATATGTCGCCGTACCGGAATAGTATTTGATTTCCTGATTATTATGGTCTTTCCAGTCGATTAAACTATCGAATGTAACAGTTGTTTCCACCTCTTGTTGTCCTAAAAAGGCTACTTTCCATCCTTTATCAATTGAAATTGGGGCTTTTATATTTTTTACCGTCAATTCTTGCCTTTCCCCAGAATTGAAATGGGTGTTATAGGTGCCATTTTCGCTCGTTTTTAACTGCAGCTGATTTTTATCGCCTAAGATGAATTCGTCAGTGATTGATTTGGGGTGGTTTTCCAAAGTAACGGCGGGTACTCCTTTTGAGGATTCCCTAAAAACTACAAAAACAGATTCTTCTGCTTCAAGTGGTATCCAGGTTTTGGTGACACCACCTTCTTGCTTAAATTGGCCTAGTTTTTTAGTTTGGCCAGTCACCGGATTCCATAATTCCGGAATCTTATCTTTTATATTAAAATTACATTCTAGAACTGTAGCACTTTTATCTGGGTTGTATAAAAAATAGATATCTGTGTTACCCTTTTTACGATGGGTGTACACCATATCATCTCTTTGGGTAAAATTTAAATCTGTTGTGAT
>JBARUM010000548.1:0-3158 GCA_049645725.1 Maribacter sp. | reverse complement strand
TGAGAATGGCGATAAAATTTTGGTATCTGAGGATGTTCGTTTTCGAATCCAAAAATCCAAAGACTCCCTATATAAGCTTAAGATAAGAAGAGAAGCGAATGGACCCAATTTTGAGAAAGCAAAAGAGACAGCGGAGCGAATAGATTATAGCTATGCCGTTGAAGGGAACAGGATTGTATTCAATGATTTTCTTTCCACAACGGAGAAAAACAAATTTAATGACCAAGAGATTAAGGCTGAATTATTTGTTCCCGTAGGTACCATATTGACTTATGATAGCGGCGAGGCTAGAAGTTGGAAAATGCGTGCCGATACAGATAGGGATATTGACAACCTTGAGGATTATACTTGGAAAATGACTTCAAATGGGGAGTTGACCTGTTTGGATTGTCCAGAAGATATGGAATACGAAGAGGATAGTGAGAATCGCATCCGTATCAATGGAAATGGAATAGATATAAACATTAATGACAATGGGGAAAAAGGAAAAATTATCATCAATGAGGACGGAATAGATATTGATGTGAAAGACAATGGCGAATCCTTTAAAATGAAACTGGATGAAAACGGTGTTAAAATTAAGGCCGAGGATGGGGACACCACGGTGAGTAAGACCATCTCCCGAGATTAAACCGTAGCTAGCTAACAATTCGGAGAGCAAAGGCGACAATTCAGTAAGTATAAATAGAACAACGATTAAAAAAACAACAATTTTACATCAATCTAAAAAACAATAATCATGACAACATTAGTAAGAATAACAATCGCATTGGCACTTGTATTTTTTTTAAGCTCCTGTGGCTTTGACATCAACTTTGGAGATTTTGGCACAGGACAAAAAGGAAACGGCGTAGTAGTAGAGGAAAACAGGGAAGTTAACGATGAGTTTACTACTGTCTCGGCATCAGAAGGTTTAGAGGTTTACGTGACCCAAGATGACGATTTTTCTATTTCTGTAGAGGCCGATGAAAATATTATTGACCTCATAGGAACCGATATTAAAAATGGTAAATTACGAATCCATGCTATTGAAAATATTGGTAGAGCTACGAAAAAAGTATTCGTTTCCTTGCCTAATGTAACTTCTTTGGAAAGCTCCAGTGGTGCTCATTTGGTTGCCCAGAATATTATTAAATCCAATGAGCTTAACGTGGAATCCAGTAGCGGATCTATTCTAAACGTTGAAGTGGAGGCTAATGAACTGGAAATAGATGCTAGTAGTGGTTCCAATATTGATATTTCTGGCAAGGCAGGGGAAGTATATGTGGACGGTAGCAGTGGGGCCAATATTAGAGCTAAAAATTTATTGGCCAGAGAATGTAGAGCAGATGGGAGTAGTGGTGCTAACATAAGTGTAAACGTATCCGAAACGCTGACCGCAGATGCTAGTAGTGGTGCCAATATTTCCTACTCAGGCGATGCAACCGTTAAGACCAGCAAATCTGTTTCCGGTAGTGTGCATAAATATTAATTAACAATCAAACAGCCTAAACTTCAAAACCCGCTGAAATTTCAGCGGGTTTTGATTTTCTCATAAGTGGCTATTGGCTATATTAGTCCTATGCAAATAAGCCTACAAAAATACATACTTCCCCTAAAGTATACATTTAGTATTTCCAGGGAATCCCATGATTATCAAAATACCCTAATCGTTAGTCTTTCCTTGCACGGACATACTGGTTATGGAGAAGCTACCTCAAACCCTTATTAGAAGATTACGGTAGAAAGTATGATTTCCGAGATTGAAGCCATACAAATGGAGGTGGAGGATTTTGATTTTACTACACCAGAAATACTCCATGAATTTCTAGTAGCTAAGGGGCTTACCAATTTTGCTATTTGTGCCATGGATTTAGCGGCCCACGACCTCTATGGAAAATTAGCCGGTAAACCTCTTTATGAGATTTGGAATACCAATACCGAATATTACCCAACAACCAATTACACCATTGGTATTGCACCGGTAGAAAAGATGGTTGCCAAAATGAAAGAGTTTCCATGGCCCATTTATAAAATAAAATTAGGGACAGAGATTGATGTTGCTATTGTAAAGGAATTGCGAAACCATACAGATGCTATATTTAGGATTGATGCAAATTGCGCCTGGACGCCCAAAGAGACTATTACCAATGCTCCATTATTAAAGGAATTAGGGGTAGAATTTATGGAACAACCCCTTAAGGCAGATGACTGGCAAGGAATGGAAATGGTAATGCATCATAGCGTGTTACCGGTTATTGCAGATGAAAGTTGTATTGTAGAAACCGATGTTGAACGATGTGGCCTACATTTTAACGGAATAAATATTAAACTTACAAAGTGTGGTGGCCTCACTCCTGCCCTGCGAATGATAAAAAAAGGAAAGGAATTAGGGCTGAAGATTATGGTGGGCTGCATGACGGAATCTACTGTTGGCATTTCTGCCATTGCCCAATTGTTGCCGCAACTTGATTATGTGGATATGGATGGCGCTTTGCTTTTAAAAGAAGATATCGCTCAAGGGGTTAAAATAGGAAAAGACGCCAAAGTTAGTTTTCCCAAACTTGCCGGAAGTGGTATAACTTTAAAATAATGGCTATTAATTTGGATTCTTTTCCCGGCCGCGAGATATTTATAGAAGGAAAACCACACCTATATTATGGAGGAACAGCCTATTTAGGCTTACAAACACTTCCTGAATTTCAAGAATTATTCATTGAAAACATAAAAACTTACGGCACCAATTATGGAGCTTCTAGAAAATCCAACGTTCGCTTATCGGTTTTTGAGGAAGCCGAAAGTCACTTGGCCAACTTGGTGGGAAGTGAAGCTTGCATAACCTTTTCATCCGGTTATTTGGCTGGTCAATTTATATCAAAGTTCTTACTGGATAAACAGCACAAATTCTATTATGCTCCTAATACGCATAGTGCTTTATATCAAAAGAAACAAAAGGTTTTTGTTACCTACTCCAATCTTTTGATTTCCCTTGAAAGTCATTTAAGTTTAGCCAAGTCTGTTACTCCGGTAATTTTTTTAGACGCCATTGATTTTACAGGGGCTAATTATCCAGACTTTGAAGATTTAAAAACCTTACCATTCAACAAGTGTATTCTGGTGGTCGATGATTCTCACGGTATAGGCATTGTTGGATCAAATGGGCAAGGAGTCTATAATTC
>JBARUM010000547.1:0-1614 GCA_049645725.1 Maribacter sp. | reverse complement strand
CCACTACCGAAAAACGACCTTTTGGAGGAAATAAAAAATTATACCTCAACTACTTATCGCCCTATTTCAAAACCATCACTTTTGAACCGTGCTACAATTCCATTCCTCCACGACAAGGGACTGAGCTGTTTGGGATTTTTGAAAATAAAAATGGATAGCTGTGTACTAAAGCTCCTCTATTTCCCAGTTAGGTTCAGTTAAAATTCGTTGGTCTTTTCAGATGTTAAAGGTCTTACCTCTACCCCTTCAATCGTAATTTGAATCGGTTTTATAGTGCCATCTGCATTGAATTCCATGTTATCCATAGAGGTAACCCGGTGGTCCCTTCCTTCATTTGGTATGGGTCTTCGGTGATACACCATAATCCACTCATCGGTATTGGGAACGTTGATGACGGAATGGTGTCCCGCACCTGTCGCAATATCTGGATTGGATTCCAAAATAGTGCCTATTTTTTTATACGGTCCTGTTATACTATCGGCCATGGCATAGGCCACTTTATAACTATTATCCGTCCAGTTACCTTCAGACCACATAAAATAATAGGTTCCGTTTCTTAAGAACACAAAGGGACCTTCTACATATCCTTCCGGAGTAATCTCTTTGAACAACGAACCATCTTCCCAAGGCTCCATCCCTGTAAAATCAGTATTTAACCTGCCTAGGTTACAATGGCTCCAACCTCCATAAAAAATATAAAACGTACCATCCACATCTTTAAAGACGAATTGATCTATGGGTTGTGCGTCATTATAAAATTCCGAAATGAAAGGTTTCCCTAAGTAATCTTTAAAGGGTCCTTCAGGTTTATCTGAAACAGCAATTCCAATTCCACCATAATGATTGATATGGTTATCAGGGTCATAAGAATCTCGGCCAGGCCGTTGAATATCATTGGCACCAAAAAACAGAAAATACTTATCTTCCTTCTTGATGATGGAGGGTGCCCATAAGGCCTGTTTCAACCATTTGATTTTTGTGGTATCTAAAATTCGTTCATGTTTGGTCCAATTAACCAAGTCCGGACTCGAAAAGGCATCCAAATGAAGTTGTTTGTCATAGGTATTGGAATACGTTGGATACACCCAATAGGCATCTTCAAAAACCACAGCCTCTGGATCGGCATACCATCCTTCAAAAATTGGATTGCCTGATTTCTCCAAAGCCATTTCTTTGGGTTCTTCTTTTTTATCGGTTTTACAGGAAACCAAAGTGGTGACCAAAAACAAAAAACACATCCAATTTTTCATAAACTTTGATTTATCCAAAGAAAAGAAATAATGTTCAGTTTTGTTTCATTGCGAATCTATTTGGTCTGCTAATGGAAAGCTGTCAGTGGTTTGCATACCTGTTAGTTATCCCATTGTTTTGTGTTTTGCAAGAAGCTCTTAACACCACTTTAAGAATTCTACCCATCCTTTTCAATTATATTTAGCCCAACTAACAAACCAAAAAAATGATAAGAAGACTACTCTCCCTATCGATGCTATTGGCATCATTTTTCTTAAATGCACAAGATTTTAATATGGACCTCGTCCAAGACCTAAAGCCCCGGAATATAGGGCCAGGTGGAATGAGTGGTCGGGTGACGGCCATTGATGTCGTAACCGATAA
>JBARUM010000546.1:0-3227 GCA_049645725.1 Maribacter sp. | reverse complement strand
ATATAGAGGGTAAAGTAGGTCCTACCCAAACCGTGATTATTACAAAGTATGTTAAAAAAATCTAAGATATGTTCTTGGATGGACTTATAATGCAGCTCGCCAAGAACCTGTAAAATATGAAGTTTTTAGGATTTTTACATTGGCTCCATATCCTTTCCGTAGTATTATTTCTCTAATTCTTTTGACGATATTAAATAAATAAATGGGTACCCCAGACCTAAAGTTGTGCATGGAAATTGATAATCGTTTGAATTAGCTTCTCTAAATCTTATTTCCAAACGAAGGCCTTGCTCCTTATGTTCTTCAGGAAGGTTTACCTCATAGAATATATTGCTAAATGGGTTAGCTATTCCTGTTGGGCTTTCATCTAATTCAATTAAAAATTGATTACCACAGTCTATACCCCTTTGGAGAACGGTAACGTTAGCAAATTTAATATCTATATCTGTTTTTGAACACGAACAAATAGTAGAACAGATAATAAGGAACACTATAATTTCAAAACAATTTAATTTAAACCTCATGTCCAACCTTTTTTGAATAGATTCAATCACATTTAAAAGGTTGCGCGTCAGGACTACCAGAAAACAATTTTTTCAAATCAATTAACTCTTCGACAATTCGGTAAAATACTTATAAAAATAAGGAATGGTCTCAATTCCTTTTAGATAATTCCATACCCCGAAGTGTTCATTTGGAGAATGTATGGCATCACTGTCCAAACCAAAACCCATTAGTATGGTTTTACTACTTAATTCTTTTTCAAATAGCGAAACAATAGGAATACTGCCACCGCTGCGCTGCGGTATTGGTTTTTTGCCAAAAGTGGTCTCATAGGCTTTTGAAGCAGCTTTGTAACCAATAGTATTTATAGGAGTTACGTACCCTTGCCCACCATGATGCGGCGTAACCTTTACGGTAACACCTTTCGGTGCAATGCTTTCAAAGTGATTTTTAAAGAGTTGCGTTATTTCTTTCCAATCTTGGTGGGGTACCAATCGCATACTTATCTTGGCATAGGCCTTACTGGCAATCACTGTTTTTGCGCCCTCACCCGTATAACCACCCCAAATACCGTTTACGTCTAGAGTAGGCCGAATGGAATTGCGTTCATTTGTTGAGTATCCCTTTTCTCCGTAAACAGCTTCAATATCAAGTGCCTTCTCATAGGCTTTTAAATCAAATGGCGCCTTTGCCATTTCTTTTCGCTCATGGTCGGATAGTTCTTCTACCTTATCATAAAACCCAGGAATGGTAATATGGTTGTTTTCATCATGAAGACCGGCAATCATTTTGGTCAGTATATTGATAGGGTTTGCCACTGCACCTCCGTATAATCCGGAGTGCAGATCCCTATTAGGGCCGGTAACTTCTACCTCTACGTAACTTAGACCACGAAGTCCGGTGGTAATTGACGGAATATCATTGGCAATCATTCCAGTATCGGAAATCAATATAATATTGTTTTTAAGTTTTTCCTTGTTTTCAGCAACGTAGATGGCAAGATTGTCGCTTCCAACCTCTTCTTCACCCTCAATCATAAACTTTACGTTACAGGGCAGCTGATTTGTTTTCACCATGAGTTCTAAGGCCTTTACATGCATATACATTTGCCCCTTGTCATCACAAGCCCCACGTGCAAAAATAGCTCCTTCCGGATGAAGTTCCGTTTTTTTAATGACCGGCTCAAAAGGAGGTGAATCCCACAGGTTTATAGGATCTGGTGGTTGCACGTCATAATGTCCGTAAACCAAAATAGTTGGTAAATTGCGATTTATGATTTTTTCCCCATAAACGATTGGATATCCTTTAGTTTCGTGAATTTCCACTACATCACAACCTGCATTTTCCAAGGCGGATTTTACAGCTGCCGAGGCATGTATTACATCCTGTGAGAATGCAGCGTCTGCACTTATGGATGGAATTTTTAAGAGTTCTATAATTTCATTTAAAAAGCGGTCTTTGTTTTTGGAAATGTAATCGGTAATCTGCTTCATAGAATTTTTGGAAAGATTTAAAAGTACCAAAAAAAACTTTTTAAATATACTTTGTTGAAGTAGGAATAGAAAAAAGTATTGATTTCATAATTCTCCTCTTTTTTACATTAAACAAATATAACCTATGAACTATTATTTTGTATATTTAAAAACAACGGGTTGACTCCCCGTACCTGTATTAATATACCAACCAACATGCAAGAAAACCGCTACATTACCATTTTGGGTAAAACCCTTTGCCTCACCTCTATTTTCATTTGTTCATTTTTTTTTATCAGTATTGCCCAAGAGCAGGTGGGTAGGCCGTTAATAACAAATTATTCTTACCAAGAATATGGAGCGGCACCGATAAACTGGAACGCTATTGAGGATGATAATGGTATAATGTACTTTGCCAATATTGGTGGAGTACTCCAATTTGATGGTGTGAACTGGAAATTAATTGATATTCCCGGTATAGGAACTAGGAGTTTAGCTAAAGATGAGAAAGGTACCATACATGTTGGAGGTTCCGGGGAATTGGGCTACTTGTCCACAAAAAATACAGGTGAAATCACTTATGTTTCTCTTATGGACAAAATTCCCGAGGAACATAGAGTTTTTGCAGACGTATGGGAAATAGATTTTTACAAGGGAAGAATAATTTTTCGAACAGAGTTTAAACTCTTCTGTTGGGATGGGAAAACGATGAAAATTATTTCATCAGAAAACGGATTGCATGTAGGAGGCGTTGCAAAGGGAACCTATTATCAAAGAATTTGGGATGTTGGACTATGTATTCTTAAAGATGATGACACATTCGAATTAGTGCCGAATGGAGAGAAATTTGACAGTGAACGTATTTATGCCATTCTACCCTATGATGACAAACTGCTTATTGGTACTAGAAATCAGGGTTTTTTCATTTATGACGGTAAAGACTTTACATCTTTCAAAACAGAAATAGACGAATTTGTTAAAGGTAGTCTTTATCTGCCCGGGGTGGCCTTAGATGATGGGCGCTATGTCTTTAACACCAATAGTGACGGTGCTTATTTAATAGATAAAAACGGAAAATTATTACAAAGATATTCCCCTTCAAACGGTTTAGGTGACGGCGCGGTAAATCATACTTATATAGACTCAAGAGGTGTTTTATGGATGTCACTGTTCAAAGGTTTGTCCAGTACGAATCTTAACTCTAATTTGACGTTTTTAGATGCTGACATGGGTGTCACATCAGTTGTATAT
>JBARUM010000545.1:0-1594 GCA_049645725.1 Maribacter sp. | reverse complement strand
AATGATTTTACGCATAATTTTGCCTGAATGGTTTTGAGGTAAACTTGGTTTACTTTGGTTGAATAATTGGGTTGGAATTTCTTTTCCTAGAAAGCAGATAATTGGAGTTTTGTTTTACACTTTATTCAATTCATCGATCAAGGCCCTGCGTTGTGGATATTCCTTTCGAAAATCTTGAATCAATAGATTTACCTGTTCATTGGCTTCCAATTTTTTCATCCTTCTTAAGTATCTACAGGCAGTTTGATAATGGCTTCTGCCAACATGTTCCTTAACATAATGAGTGATCCTTTCAGTATATAAGGCTATCAATTCTGGGGTGTAATCTTTGTCCAAATAGGCTTCATTATTCTTTATGTTTTCCAATGAGCTATTTTCCTTTACTAGAACAAACAATCTATCCCACCATGCCTCTTTGATATAGATTGTTCTGATAAGCTCTGTGTATTTCCATCTTGTTTTTGGCGTTATTTCTTTGATAATATCATTTACAAACTCATGCCACTTTCCTTCGTCAACATGACTTTTGAGTACTTGGTAATAATCCTGTTCAGCTCGGAAATTATCAATCAATAGATACCGTGCATATTCAATTATTCCTGAGGTATCATTCTGGGCTTGTGCGGTTTTTAGAAGCCAATCGTACCATTCCGAGACTAGGCCGGGCTTCTCTTTTTTATCAAATTCAATCCCGTTCTTGGAAAGTGCAATGGCCTTTTCATACTCTTTGCTTTGCAATGCTTTACTTATTTGATCTCGTCTTATAGTTGGGTTTGAAATATGCTGATCCATGAACTTTTCAGCTTCTGCTTCACCTTTAAACTCTTTTATCAAATTAAGTTTTAAATACTGGGCTTGTTGTTTGTCATACATGCTTTGAACATTATCAAGGCACTCCAATATTGTATTAGCCTCATTTTCATTTTCTATCAACTCGCATGCAATGTAAAGCATACCTAAATGCCAGTCCCAACCAGAAAACAGTTCCTCATTGAACGAGTCAATGCAATATTCAAGTAATTCACCCCTCGTGTTTTCGGATAGTTTACAGGTAGTCACTTGGTCAAGCATTTGCATGGAGAACTCAATAAAATAGCCAAGGTCGCCATTGCTGTCGTCTCCAAACTGAAAGGCCTTTGTAATTTCTTCCAGTAATGCTGTGCTTATAAAAATGGTGTTTTCGAAATTTCCCTCTGCAAAATACTCTTCGGCCTTATCTGTGAAAGGGGCTAAGGCTTTTACCACATATTTCATTTCCGACCAGTAAATAAAACCGTCCCTACCTGCGGCCGTTTTTAAAATTGAATTGATTTGTCTTTGGTAGAGTTCTTTCGATTGGCTCTCGATGAGGTGCACAAAGGATGATAAAAAATAGTCTCTAAATTTTTTGTCATTCTTGCTATTCGCTTCTATAAAGCTTTTTAGTTCTTGATGTGAGACAGACTTTAGAATGTCCGTTATTTGCTTGTAAGGGGACTTAGTTTTTGGAGTGATTTTTTTCTTTTTCTTGTCTTGGTCAAGGCTCAGGGTATCCTCTTGTAAATAGAAAATAATGGCGGCAACGTGTTTGCAAACCGATCCCATATCATAAGGG
>JBARUM010000544.1:0-2575 GCA_049645725.1 Maribacter sp. | reverse complement strand
ATATTTGCCATTTCCACTTTCTAGATTCATCAACTTTCTAAATTTAGAGGAGGTCATTATAGGTCTTGAGTTGGCATTTGCTAGGGTATGAATTCTTTCAATTAATTCAGAATTAGTAGTCAATTTTGTGCGTTCCGCATCAAACCATATGTTATCTTCAATACCTACGCGTACCCCTCCTTCTATAGTTATGGCAAGAGAATTCATTTTTAACTGAGCATTTCCAATCCCCGCTAGACTCCAAATAGATTCTTTTGGCAAATCGTTGATCATTACACCAGTATGAAGAAGGTTGGCTTGGGAACAGGCGATATTGCCAAACAGTAAATTAAAATAGAATGGGGATTTGATCAACCCTTTTCGCTCTAAGTATTTTGCATAATTTATCATTCCAATATCAAAGACTTCCAATTCTGGTGCAATACCTTTTTTTTGCATTGTTGCAGCAAGATCTTGTATCATTTTTGGAGAATTAATACTTGCAGTAGAATTGAAATTCAAAGAACTAAGAGTTAAACTTCCCATATCAGGTTTTAATCTACCTTCAAGATATAAGGGTTCCGTTCTCTGCTCTAATTTTCCAAAATTTCGGCCACTTAGTGATACGCAAAGTACAAGTTCTGGAGCATATTTTCGAATGCCAGAAATTATTTCAGCGTAGATTTTCTTTTTATAAGTTGGTTCTCCAGAAAGTTCATCCCTAGCGTGCAAATGCACCATGGTTATACCTAACTCAGAAGCTCTTAAAACATCCTCTACAATTTCACTAGTAGTAATGGGAACATGGGGGGTCATCTCTTTGGTGGGAATCATCCCAGTAGGGGTGAAATTTATGATTAAATCGCTCATAAGCATGTTAATTGAAACAACATACCAAATTGGTTACTGTCTTTTCCTAGTAATACATTCAAATTAGATACAATGTTAACGGTTTTATAAACCGAAAAGTATAAATTTAGATTTAGCAGCTATTTTCATCTAAAATAACACCGTTAGGTTTTTGAATAAAATTGATTTTTAATAGTAGTGAATTTTTATTGGAACATATGACAAGATTTTAAAAGTTGCCCTTACTATTGCTGATCTCGCCAACGAAGAAAAACTGGATGGAAATAATATTTCCGAAGCCATACAATACCGTAGTTTGGATAGAGAGGGTTGGTTGGGTTAAATATCCTATCAGTTTTCTAAAGTTCCTCATCCAATATTTTATAATGTTTTTGATTGCGGCAGTTATCATTGTTTTTTTGTTTTGAAATATACCGAGCTTCAATAATTAGAATTAGGTTTTATAAACATCAAAAAGGACCATCTAGGTGAAAGAATTCAATTTCTTTATTGGTCGGTAGATATTCATGCGATGCGAGTTATCTTTCTATTTTGTAATTTTAGACAAAGCCTTTTTTATGCAAACCACAGAATGGTGTAAAAATTGTGAACAAACATTTGATTCATCCTATGAATACTGCCCTCATTGTGGTATGGAAGCTACAGACAATCTTACCGTTGGCGTATTGTTTAGTAATACCATAGAAAACTATTTCTCCATAGATGCGAGATTCTTCAGAAGTTTTGTAACCCTTATGATAAAGCCCGGTGTCCTGGCACGGCGGTTTGTGGATGGAAAACGATTGAAATACCTGCATCCTGCGCAGTTTTATCTCTTTATTTCGGTTGTTTTTTTCTTTATTTTTTCCTTTAGCGTCCGAAAAGCGGATAATGAGGTATCTGAGGTAATTAAAAAGGGGTTGGAGCAGGAAATAAATTTAGATTCTATTGCGGTAAATGCAGATTCACTTGAAGTTTTGGAAGCGAAAGCAGCCCTTAAAAAGAATCAGAAAATTATTGGTATGTCAGATGAAGAATTAATGGAATTGGATTCCGTTATGAACTCGGATCCACAAATATCCAATATATCATTTGGTTTTAAACGCAAGTTGTTGGATTCCCTTATCGCTGCTGGTGCACCAATAGATCAAAAATTAGAAGCTATAGGAATGAAGGAAGATGAAAATGCCTTTGGCCGCAGGTTCTATGCTCAAATGCTAAAATTTTATGAAAAACAGGGTGGGGGTATTATTCAGGTGTTATATGATACCATTCCTATTGCAATGTTTCTTCTTTTACCACTTTTTGCCTTATTTCTTAAAATATTTTACTGGAAACCGGCCACTTTTGCGCACCATTTAGTATTTAGCTTTTATTTTTTCACCTTTATATTCACATCTTTCTGCGTCATGCTTTTAGTGAACAAGGTATGGGTAATTCCCATTTGGATTGAAGTACTTATTTGTTTTTCTTTTATTGTTTACCTAATGATTGCCATGCGATATTTTTATCAGAGTTCATGGATGGGCGCTTTCCTTAAGGCCAGTATCATTTCATTTTTCTATATGCTTGTTATTGTGCCAGTAGCTGTAATAGGAATAATAATGGCGGCTTTTATGCTATATTGAACTTATAATCCACACTCAACTATGCTACGGCTACAGTTGATGAGAGTCCCTTTAATGAACGGTCATCTCGATTAGTTTAAACTTAACCCCCTCTAGCGATTATCTTTCCCATGCCTACA
>JBARUM010000543.1:0-1955 GCA_049645725.1 Maribacter sp. | reverse complement strand
TAAGCGGCTGATCGAAGAGGAAATTGAACTTTCGGAGAAACGAAATGAACTGCTTCGCGGTGCTTCCAATACAGCTCCGCTTAAGGGCAAGTTGGTTTGTTCCTGCAGTCAGGTTGGCGAAGGAAATGTTTTGGATGCCGTTGCCAATGGCTGTTCCGATTTTAATAAACTATGTGCCGAGACTGGAGCCGGTTTGGGCTGCGGTAGTTGTAAGCCAGAGGTGAAGGTTTTGTTGGACAGTCAATTGCAGCTGAATTAAAATAAGAGATAGTAGGTAGGAATTAGTGGTTGGTCCTTAGGAAAAAATAATGAAAAAGAGAATGGAGTTAAAAGAGGAGAGACAATAGCCAATAACTACTATTTGTTGGGTGGAAATCAGGCGGAAGTGAAAAAATAAAATTTCAACCATCAACCAATAACAAACATATGAACAACGACTTACAGCGCATATTAATACCCGGAGGGGTTACTTCTCCAGGCGAATTGAAAGATGTTATTTCAATGCTAGAAACGGCAGGCTTAAAAGAGGTCTATTTTGGTTCGAGACAAGATTTATTGTTTCCAATAAATGAAGCAGATCAAGAACAACTGGAAAGTATTTCTAAATTCAATACCGATGTTATAGGAGAACGCAGTTATCAAAATATTGTCTGTTCCTATGTTTCGGCGGATATTTTTGACATGACATACTGGCTAAAGGGCTCTACCTATCTTTATATCCTAGAAGGCTTTGATTACACCCCCAAACTTAAAATCAATATTACCGACCCTAAACAACGACTGGTTCCCATTTTTAGTGGTAATCTTAATTTCATTGCTTCTCATAATGAAGATTATTGGTATCTGAACGTAAAACTTCCGCATTGGAAAACTTCCGCTTATTATCCTGTACTTATTTACAGTTGGGATATTACTGCAATTTCTAAGGCAATAGAAGATATCCATGAAGATATCCAGGATGTGGAGGAACTTTTCTTTGTCATCAGTAAACAATTGGATACCAACAATAAAACCGTGGAAAAGGAACTGAACATAGCTTACACTACCTTTCCCTATTATGAAGGTATGAACAGGATGGGATTGGACCAATATTGGTTGGGTCTGTATTGGAGAAATAATAGGTATGATCTTAATTTTTTAAAGGAGTTTTGCGGCTTTTGTTTGGATAATAGCATCGGTAAACTATGTATTACGCCGTGGAAGTCGTTTATCGTAAAAGGAATTAAGCAGGAAAGTAGACCGGAATTGGAACGTTTTTTAGGACAAAAGGGAATAAATGTACGCCACTCTCAACTGGAGATGAACTGGCATGTGCCGGTGGACGACGCAGATGCATTAGAGCTAAAAGAATACTTGGTGCGCAATTTTGACCAAAACGATATCAGTACCTACGGACTCACTTTTGGTATTAGCGACGATGAGGATAAACGTTCTCATTTTTCTTCCGTAATTATTGAAAAGAACAATGCTCCTACCATCGTAAAGGATTTTGAGGTGCGGCCCACATATAACGTATTGCATTTTGAAAACTTTGACCCCAACAGCCAAAACTATATATCATATGCACAGGATATTGATAAAATAGAGCTTCCGGGATTGTTGATGGAGTTGAGTAAGAACTATTTTGAGCAGCTTGGAAAAGTGAAACCGCCCGAAGAACTTTTGAAGAAAAAAGATAGCATTGAACCGCAACTTATACATCAATGTCAATCCTGTTTTACGGTATATGACCAATTATATGGAGATACGAAAGCTGGAATTACAGCAGGTACTACATTTAATGAACTTCCTAAAGATTATGTATGCACAGTTTGTGATGCTCCAAAGGCACAGTTTAAGAGAACTTCTTTAAGTATAGTTGGTTAACTGATGACTAATTTATGGAGATTTCGAAGAAGGGTAGTTCATATTTGTAGTCCAGAAACTGATATAGGAATCCTTCTGTAGATTATACC
>JBARUM010000542.1:0-3403 GCA_049645725.1 Maribacter sp. | reverse complement strand
CAATACCACGTCTTACTCAAACACGTTTTATTAGAAGGAAACCAAAAAGGAGACCGCACAGGAACGGGGACCAAAAGTGTTTTTGGTTACCAAATGCGATTTGACCTCAGTAAGGGATTTCCTATGGTCACCACCAAAAAACTTCATTTAAAGTCCATAGTATATGAGCTTTTATGGTTTCTTAAAGGTGATACCAATATTGATTATCTAAAAGAAAATGGTGTACGTATCTGGAACGAGTGGGCAGATGAAAATGGTGATTTGGGTCCTGTTTATGGTCATCAATGGCGTAATTGGAACAATGATGAGATTGACCAGATAAAGGAGGTTATCCATTCCTTGAGAAACAATCCGAATAGTAGAAGAATGTTAGTATCCGCATGGAACCCAAGTGTGCTACCCGATACGTCAAAGTCATTTTCGGAAAACGTGGCAAACGGCAAAGCAGCCTTACCTCCTTGTCATGCTTTTTTTCAATTTTACGTCGCTGACGGCAAACTATCATGTCAGTTGTATCAAAGAAGCGCGGATATCTTTTTAGGAGTTCCCTTTAATATTGCCTCCTATGCCTTGTTCACTATGATGATGGCGCAGGTCTGCGGTTATGAAGCGGGTGATTTCATTCATACCTTTGGGGATGCCCATATCTACGATAATCATATGGAACAAGTGGAACTTCAGTTGAGCAGGGAACCTAGACCCCTACCTAAAATGGTCATTAATCCGGAGGTAAAGGATATTTTTGATTTTAAGTTCGAAGATTTTACTTTGATCGATTATAACCCACATCCACATATAAAAGGTGTTGTTGCGGTATAAGAGCAATCTCTCAACCGTTTAAGTCAATTCTCCAAACCTTAATTTTTTTTATCTTTAAAGAAAATTGTTTTCATGGTTATTATCGACTCACTTTTGGATTTTTTCTTAGAAACCCGAAAGCACACTGAAACTATTTGCCAACCGCTAGAGATTGAAGACTACGTTGTACAGCCAACCATTGATGTATCTCCCCCAAAATGGCATTTAGGACATACTACTTGGTTTTTTGAAGAATTCATTTTGAAGGTTTATGATTCGGACTACAAGGTTTACGATGAAGATTTTTCATTTGTTTTTAATAGCTATTACGAAACCGTTGGAAAAAGAGTAATACGCTCCGATCGTGGTAATCTTTCCAGACCTTCCGTCAAAAAAGTATATGAATATC
The DNA here is from genome assembly GCA_049645725.1 of Maribacter sp. Lineage (GTDB taxonomy): Bacteria > Bacteroidota > Bacteroidia > Flavobacteriales > Flavobacteriaceae > Maribacter. The sequence goes on along the minus strand of JBARUM010000542.1, from coordinate 2,196 downwards.
GTACCTATGTCACCGATGCAATGAAAGAATTGATTTCCAAGATTGAGGGCCAGAAGATGGACGAGGTTTTGGAAATTGGCATTCATCATGAGAAACAGCATCAGGAATTACTTTTGACGGACGTAAAGTATATTTTAGGAAACAATCCGCTATTACCCATTTACTCCAACACATTTAAGGAGTACACAATAGAAAAACATTCTCGTGAGTGGATAAACATAGATGAGGGCATTTATGAAATTGGACATAAAGCTAGTGACTTCTGTTATGATAATGAACTTGGTAGGCACAAGGTTTTTTTACACTCCTACCAAATAGCGAATAAACTGGTGACTAATGAAGAATTTATTCAATTCATAAATGATGAGGGTTATAAGCGATTTAATCTTTGGCACGCAGAGGGCTGGGATTGGGTTAACCAAGAGCAAATTACTGCACCTTTATACTGGCATCAAATTGATGGTGAATGGCATCAATATACACTTAACGGGCTACAAAAAATAACCCCTAAGGCACCTTTGACCCATATTTCTTATTTTGAAGCTTTTGCTTTTGCCCAGTGGAAAGGATTGAGATTACCGACTGAATTTGAATGGGAAGCTGCGCAACAGTTTTTTAAATGGGGACAAAGATGGGAATGGACAGAAAGTGCATACTTACCATACCCTAGTTATAAAAAAGCCGAGGGTGCACTTGGAGAATACAATGGCAAGTTTATGGTAAATCAGAAAGTATTAAGAGGAAGCTCTGTTGCAACGCCCGTAAAACATTCCAGACCCACCTATCGCAATTTTTTCCAAACAAATCTAAGATGGCAATTTACCGGATTAAGGTTGGCCAAATAATCCCGACATATATTACATGAGTAAAATAAGTACGCATAAACTTACCTCAGATTTTGGAATAGAGGTACGACAAGGTCTAACAAACTTCCCAAAACATTTGTCCTCTAAATACTTTTATGACAAAGTGGGCGATGAGCTTTTTCAGGATATTATGGCCATGCCGGAATATTATCTTACGGATGCCGAGTTTAATATCCTTGAAGAGCATAAGGAAGAGATAGGCAAACTATTTTCAGAGGGTTCCGAGACTTTTAATTTAATTGAACTTGGTGCCGGAGATGGTAAAAAAACAAAAATTATTCTTAAGGAACTATCCGATACGCAGATAGATTTTACATACTTACCAATAGATATAAGTCAAAATGCCTTAGATCAATTGACCCAAACTATAGAAAATGAATTACCTACTGTACATACGAAAGCACTGCAAGGCACCTACTTTGAAACCCTATCTACCTTTAACGAATTTAACTACACCAAAAAAATAATTCTATTTCTAGGCTCCAATATAGGAAACCTATTACACGAGCAGGCCATTAATTTCCTTAGGAGTGTACAGGAAATTATGTTGGAAGATGACCTTTTATTTTTAGGAGTAGATCAAAAGAAACATCCTCAGAGTATTTTGGACGCGTATAACGACCCAACGGGAATTACCGAGGCTTTTAATAAAAACATATTGGTAAGAATTAATAATGAACTTGGGGGGGACTTTAATACAGATAACTTTTTACATTGGGAAGTCTACGATCCTGAAACCGGCACAGCAAAAAGCTATTTGGTTTCTAAACAGGCACAAGAAGTTACTATTGAAAAATTAAGTTTAAAGGTCAATTTTAAGCCATGGGAAACCATTCATACCGAGATTTCCCAAAAATATGACGATGAAATTATGGAATGGTTGGCACAAGAATCCGGGTTAAGGGTTAAGACCGAATTCAGTGATGACTTAAATCAATTTAAAAACTACGTTTTAAAAAAGAAATAAAATTATGAAAGCAATTTGGAACAACACTGTAATAGCGGAAAGTGATGATACTTTAGTCGTAGAAAACAATCATTATTTTCCTGCCGAAAGTATTAAAAAAGAATATTTTAAGTCCAGTAAAACCCATACTTCTTGCCCTTGGAAGGGCATGGCTTCCTATTATACTTTGGAGGTTGACGGGAAAGAAAATAAAGATGCCGCTTGGTTTTATCCTGAGGTAAGTGATTTGGCTAAAGGTATCAAAGGGAGAATCGCTTTTTGGAAAGGCGTAGAAGTTATGAAATAGGATAATTAAACGATAGTATAAAAAAAGGCATGGAACTTATTCCATGCCTTTTTTTATCTTTTAAAATACTATAATTC
>JBARUM010000541.1:0-3351 GCA_049645725.1 Maribacter sp. | reverse complement strand
AGGCTAAAATTCCCTTGATAGAGGATTTCTTCCACATTTTTACGTGACCATAAATGTCTGGAAAGGATTTCATCATTAACTATTCCACTTAAATATATTACCTGTTTTATGTTTGTTTCGGACACATACAAATTGAAATTGGTTGCGGTAGTGGCCTCCATTTCGTCAAAGTCTTTGGTAGAGGTACTCATAGAGTGAATTAAGAAGTACGCGGCATCTAAATCCTTTGGAAGTTTATCGGATTCAACTTTTTTAAGAAAGTCAATTTCAATAACATCAATTTGTTTTTTTACTTCTTCATCTACAGACAGGCGGTCAGCGTCCCTTACGGCACATACCACTTCATGACCTTCCTCTAATAATTGGGGGAGTAGACGCATTCCTATATAGCCATTGGCACCGGTAAGTAATATTTTCATGTTTTGGGGAGTTTCAACATCTTAAAAATAAAATAAAAGGGTATTAGTGTAATAAAACCGATACTAAAAATTAAAAAGTACCCGAAATCAAACGGCAGTAAATTTTGGGTAAGCAATATTGTGTGAAGTGATATTAAAAATAGAAGTAATGCTATGGATAAATTTAGTAGAACAAGCATTCTAATAGCCATACCGTATAAAACGGGAGCATTTGTTTCGGTAACCTTAACAGGATAGTTCATCTGATAGGGTTTCATTTTTGTGACCAAAAGTTTTATACCATAAAACATCCCTACATTTAGTAAGGGTAAAAACCATATATTTAATTTATTGCTAAATCCGTCTGCTTCTCCTTTCAAATTAAAATGAATGGGGATAATATCCAGAAGGTTGCTATAGGAAAGAGCAGTCATCAAAAAATGTATACCGATTATTATATACCCAACTTTGAATAGGTTCTTGTCCAAGCTATTCGGTCTTACTTCTATCTTCGGATGGGCTTTGAACATTTCTATAAATCCTCAACAGAGGTTGGCGTGTTATCGGCGTTATAACCTAATAGCTTTTGGAAAAACTTTTGTACTGCTTTTGTATCAGAAGCTACTTTTATGAAGTAATTATCACGATAAATGGAATAAACCGAAGCCTGTCCTTTGTAAATGGTAAGCTTGTAATAGGGAATGACCAAAGCAAAAGTTTCTAATAAGGACCTAAACCGAACTATAATTCCTTTTGGCCTTATTTCTATATTACAGGTATCCCGATTATTGTCTAGAATGAGCAGGTTTCTGATTTCTAAACTTGTTTCCGTAATTATTAGTTTTGGGGAACCAATTCCTCCTTTGGCCCATCTTTCTTTTAGGGTAAATGGTTTGCCAACGGCTTCATCTACTTTTCTCGTAATGGCCTTGTTGTTATAGGATACGTTTACTAACATATTTGCTTTCTTCAGCTTTTTTACTAAAGTTAATGAAATGAGTTATGAATGCCGAATCTGTTTAGCCTAAAAGGCTAAAAAATGATTAGTTTTGCAGGCTTAATTAAACGTTTTAATGAATTTGCAGGAAATCCTATTATATAATGTCAAAGAAGCAGTGCAATCCATTTATGGTAAGGAATTGCCGACAGTTGAATTTCAATCTACCCGTAAAGATTTCGAAGGGGATATTACGGTGGTAGTTTTTCCTATGTTAAGATATATTAAAGGTAATCCAGCTCAAATAGCAGAACAAATTGGACAATATTTGGAGCGGAAGGTGGCAATGGTTTCTGGTTTTAATGTGGTTAAGGGATTTCTGAACATTGTAATTTCAGATAGGTTCTACATTGAATTTTTCAATGAAATCAGAGCTAATCAAACTTATGGCTCCTTAAGGGCACGTGAAGATGCGGTCATGGTAGAATATTCATCGCCCAATACAAATAAGCCATTACATTTAGGCCATATCCGAAATAACTTATTAGGATATTCGGTAGCCGAAATCTTAAAGGCATCCGGTAAGAAGGTGTATAAAACCCAAATTATTAATGACCGCGGGATTCATATTTGTAAAAGCATGTTGGCATGGCAACGTTTCGGAAGGGCTGAAACCCCTGAGACCTCAGGTCTAAAAGGAGATAAGCTAGTAGGTAATTATTATGTAGCTTTTGATAAAGCTTATAAGGAGGAAGTGACACGAATGGTCAGCGATGGTATTGATAAAAAAATAGCTGAAAAGGAAGCTCCAATTTTAGTTGAAGCTCAACAAATGCTTCAAAAATGGGAAGCTGGAGATGAAGAGGTTGTAAGTTTATGGAAGAAAATGAACGGATGGGTCTACAATGGTTTTGAAGAAACCTATAAGAACCTAGGTGTAGATTTTGATAAATTATATTATGAAAGTGACACTTATTTACTTGGAAAGGATGTTGTTGCCGACGGAATTGAAAAAGGTGTTTTTTACAAAAAGGAAGATGGTAGCGTTTGGATAGACCTTACGGATGAAGGTTTGGATGAAAAAATCGTGCTGCGTTCCGATGGTACTGCGGTTTACATGACCCAAGATATTGGCACCGCCATTCAGCGGGTAAAGGATTACCCAGATATTAACGGAATGGTCTATACTGTAGGTAACGAACAAGATTATCACTTTAAAGTACTATTCTTGATTTTAAAAAAACTTGGCTTTTCTTGGGCGGAAAAATTATACCACTTAAGTTACGGAATGGTTGATTTGCCTGGCGGTAAAATGAAAAGTAGGGAAGGAACTGTTGTAGATGCGGATGATTTAATGGCGGATATGACAAAAACAGCAGCTGAAATATCCAAAGAGTTAGGCAAGCTGGAAGAGTATTCCAATGCAGAAAAGCAAGAGCTTCATAAAATGATAGGGCTTGGAGCTTTAAAATATTACATTTTAAAAGTAGACCCAAAAAAGAGAATTCTCTTTGACCCAGAGGAATCCGTTGATTTTCAAGGAAACACTGGTCCATTCATTCAATATACCTATGCAAGGATTCAATCAATTCTTAGGAAAGCAGAGGAAACCAATGTGGACTTCTTAGATGCACTCAAGGGAACATTCAAATTACATCCGAAGGAAAAACAACTTATCAAACAAATTCAACTTTATCCTGAAACCATTCAATTAGCAGCACAGAATTATAGTCCTGCTTTGGTGGCTAACTATACGTATGAATTAGTTAAGGAGTTCAATTCTTTTTACCAGCAGGTTTCTATATTAGGAGAATCTGATGAAACTAAAAAAGCACTCCGTGTACAACTTTCTCAAAAAGTAGGTGCGATAATTCAATCCGCTTTTAAACTTTTGGGTATTGCCGTTCCTGAAAGAATGTAAAGCAAAAAAACACCGTTTTTGCAAACGGTGTTTCTAACCAACTAAAAATAAGTTCTTTTACGAACTTATTTCTGTTAACCCAATACTTTGGTTGT
>JBARUM010000540.1:0-2687 GCA_049645725.1 Maribacter sp. | reverse complement strand
ATAATCTAAGGACCATTTTTTAAATGCTGGCCAATCTTTGGTCAACCTTTTTATTAGTACCGGTTTTTGGGGTTTGTAATACTGTTCAATGAAATCTTCTTTGGAAATATACTCCAAGACAGGCACGGCAGATGTCTTAAATACTCCCATTAGGCGATGATTTTTTCTTTGCTTTTTGTTGAAAGTGCCTTCTTTATTTTATTTACGAGGTATTCACCTCCTAGAATTTCCGAACAAGTTACAACGCCACTTATGGTTACTCCTAGAATACCGTGCATATTGAGACTCTGACCAGTAAAATAGAGGTTTCCGATTTTTGTTCTTGGAGAAATAAACGATTTCAACGGGTCGTTCACATCTTTTATATAACCGTACATGGAACCTTTATTGCAGCCAATATAATCTCTATAGGAAAGTGGGGTGGAGGTATAAATGGATTGTATGCAATTTCTGAAATCAGGAAATTTTTTCTCTAGTTCATGAAGCAATTTCTCGGTTTTTTCTTTTTTAAAATCCTCATAGCTTTGTCCACGATCATTTTTATGGGCTACGGTATTAAAGGTGTTTTCCCATGCGGCCACTTCTTCATAGTTCATGTACGTAATAGCCGTTAACTGTTCTCCCCATTCGTCTTGATTCTTTCGAACACCCATGGAGACCATATAGGTTTCTGGCCAGCTTTCCTCTGTGTACTTATGTCCTTTCCAGACCTTGCGGTAATCCTTAAAATGATAATAGTTGTTATTGAGGTATTTGAACGTTTTAGGCTTAAGAACAATATGAATGCTAAAAGCGGAAATGGTGCTTTCCATTTGTTCTATTCTGTAGTTGTATGACTTTCTAAAATGCTCTTCCCCAATCATTTTTAAAGTATGCTTGGGTTCAATATTAGATATGAACAAATCTCCCGTTACTACAGTTCCATCCCTTACCTGAACTGATTTGAGCTGTTTATTCTCACAGGTCATGTCCACAACTTCACTATGTTTACGGGCTTCCCCTCCATTCTCCTTTAATCGGCGAATAAGTAGTTTGGTGATTTGGCTTCCCCCATCTGCACAGCGATAGGCACTTTCTATGTAAGAATTAATAGATAGGGCGTGTACATACAAAGGTGTTTTATCTGGATCTCCGGCATATAATAAGTTGGATCCGGCCAGCACTGCCCTTAGTTTTTCATTACCGGTAATGCTCTCAATATATTTCTTCGCGGATTGTCGAAATATTTCTGCGTCATTCCCGTATGGTTTCCCTTTCTCTAGATTGTAAAGTGGAAATTTATGACAGACTTCTTTAAGTTTTTTGCAATAGGTTTCTATCGCGTTTTCCTCTTCCGGGAACTGCTTTACCAATTGCGTAATGAAGTTTTCATAACCTTGTGCATGTGGATAGGATTCGGAATCATTGTCAAAGGTGATAATATCAAAGCCATCTTCGTTCAATTTTCTTAGATGTAGCCCGTCCAGAATATCCAAATACTCAAAATAGCTATGTAGGTTTTGTCCTTTTGAGAGCCCTCCAAGGTAATGAACGCCCGTATCAAAAATGGTACGTTCCCTAACAAAAGTCTGTAAATTACCGCCGAACTGATTGTTCTTTTCCAAAACACAAACACTACGACCCTCGCGCGCCAGAATATTGGCGGCAACCAACCCCCCCATGCCACTGCCAATAATGACCACGTCGTAATGCGATTTCATTTAAGACTTTCTTTTTATAAGTACGATAAAATTATCATTTTGGATATGAATCGAAAAATTATAACTTAAAACTTGCTGTAAATCGACTTCTAGACCAGACTTTAAGAGGATTAAGGTAGTGATTTTGCTTTTGAGATTTTTCGCTATCTCCTGTACATCAATTTCTTTGGTAGTTAATATGAGTGTATTTCCCGGTTGCGAAAGGGCGCTAGTTTGGGTATCCAAAACTGTTATTTTACTATATTGATGGGTCAGAAAACTATTTTGTAGAATAACCCTAGCATTTGGCTCTTTTAAATAGGAGTAGATTTTCCGGTCTATGGCGTCCAGGGCAAGAAGTAAATCCAGTTGGCCATAATCTTCTGAAATGTGAATAATAGTATCCTTTTGGCCAATGATATTTAAAACTGATCTATAGCTTGAGGCTTTAGTTTTCAAGTCTTTCCGAACAACCTTGTACAAATTTTCACCTTTGAACCTGTAGTGCTCTAGGATAGTTTTATGCCAGTAGGTTTCTACTTCGATTTCATCTCGTAATCGCCTAAATTCGCTCCTAAAATAAGCACCTACCCCTTTTCCCTGTTTGGTATAATCCTCACCAAGAGAAGTGTCTTCGGGTTTAATTCGCGGTAGTATTTTTAGCGTGATACTTCCATCGCGGATGACAAAACTTCCTTTTGGTAGTACTTCAGAATTTCCATGTATTAGAACGGGTAGAATATCCATGTCAAATTGCTCTGCCAAATAAAATGCTCCTTTATGAAATCGTTTAATTTTATTGGTGGTAGACCTAGTTCCTTCTGGAAACGCAATTAAAGAGAAACCTTGTGCTACCTTTTCTCTAAGATAATCTTCTCCATTTTCTATTCCTCCTGACACTGGATATGCACCAACGAGTTTTGCGGCACTTCCGAATACAGGCGAATTATAGACCCAGTCGTTTACCAAAAAAATCATTTTAGGGTGTAACATTCCAAGACACAGGAT
>JBARUM010000539.1:0-4567 GCA_049645725.1 Maribacter sp. | reverse complement strand
TATTAACCTTCTATAAAAGGGGGCTCTAGAAATAGGTTCATCGGGAAACAAGGATTCGAACTATTTTTTAATTATCACTTTGCCACGACCAATTTATACTACCTAAAGTTTATTTCTTATCAATGGGGGGCCGGGGCCCCCTGGTTTATGCCGTTGTGCAAGAATGAATGTTGTTTTTTTGCCGTCAACAAAAAAGGGTGATAGTGGTGGTTCGGGCAGTGGGTTAAATACATTGAAGTAGTGAAATTTCAAATTCTGTTGAAGCGGAATAAAACACTATATATTAAATTCAGTTCAAGCGGACTTAATTCACGGTTTTGGCTTGTAATGCAGCGTTCCTTCCCAGAGTATCAGGGAGGGTTAGCGCAATGGAAAGTTAAAAGCGGGGATTGTGTCCAAGACGAATTGGGACAAAGCTTATTTCCCGTAATGGAGAGTAACGGAATGGAGTGGGAATATGCTGAGGAATGGTTTAACTAGAGGAGACTATAAGAATTAGTATATCATATTGAACATGATTATAATACTAATGAAATAGTACTTTGTCATTTAAAACGAGAGTATCTATAAATTAAATTATCAACAAAATAAAATACTGTAAATTGGAAAGTATAGTCAATTGTTACTCGTAATACTTAATTGTAGAAATAAAAAAATGAAGAAAATTATCGATAATCAAGAGCTTGAATTAATTTATAAAAGTGGAAACGGTGCTTGGACATACCATCTTGTCATTCCCAATACAGCCGATATAGATGGAGCTTGGGGTTCGCTAAAAGTATCTGGATTGATTGATGATTACGAGTTGAAGGAAATGAATTTGGCACCAAGGAAAGAAGAGGACAAAATGATTTCAGTAAACCAAAAAATCAGAAATGAAATAGGTAAGACTGGTGGTGATAAAGTTACAGTTACGCTATATCTACATACACATGATAAAATTAATAAGAATTCGGAAATTCTTAAATGTTTTGAAGATGCAGGCCTACTCGACTCTTTCAAATCATTAAGTAAAGATGATCAAGATGAAATAATAAATGATATCACCTCAAAAATGACAGAGGCCAAACAAATTGAACAAATAAACCACCATATCAACCAATTACTCAATGGGAAAAACTAAGTGAGTAATGGCAAAAAGATATCTTGTAAAAGTTTATGAACTATTTAGTGAAGACAATAATTTATTTGCTGAAACTGACAACGTAGGGAATGCCAATGGATTGAATAGTACAGTTTTCAAAAACTTTGTTTCCATTATGCCTTAGGTAATGACATATAAAAACCAGGTATTAATAGATTGTATCCGTTTACGAAAAGGCTACTACACCAGAGGAAATTGTGGAGTTTGAAAGACAAATTTATTTTAGTGACAGTTTCGGTTCTAGTTCAAATTCCGAAATTCACTTGGCGAATGTCCTACCCTTTGTTTAAAGAGCCTTGTGAAATGTTGTGGATATTTAAACCCCAATTCATATGCTATCTCACTTAAAGATTTTGATGGGTCAAATACGCGTTCCTTAGCAACTTCTATCAGCTTGTTCTGGATGTACTCTTGGGCAGATTTTCCCCTTTCCTTTTTCACCAAATCTCCAAAATAGTTGGGCGAAAGGTGCAAGCGATCCGCAAAGTAACCCACAGTTGGAGTGCCATGCTTTTGTGGTTTATCGGATGAAAAGTACTGGCTCAGCAAATCATCGAATTTTTCTAATGACCCTATATTTTCAACCTCTCGTGTAATGAATTGTCTATCATAAAAACGAGTGCAATAATCCAAAAAGAGTTCAATGTTGGCTACGATCAACTTTTTACTGTGCTTGTCCAAGTTTTGTTCTAACTCAAACTGTATTTTTTCTATCAAACTTAGAATCACTTTTCGTTCTTTATTGGAAAGATGGAGTGCTTCGTTGCTTGAATAGGAGAAAAAACTATAGCTATGTAATTTTTTTTCCAATTCAGTACCTATCAATAAATCAGGGTGGAATAGTATTGCATACCCCTTGGGCACGTAATCGGGATCGAAACCGCTTAATTCAATGGTTTGACCGGGAGCCATAAAGACAAGGGTTCCCTCATCATAATCGTATGGCTTCCCTCCGTAATGCATTTTGCATCCCTTGGCATCCTTCAAGAAAACAGCATAGCAATTATAATGGAAGGCATCATAGTCTTTGTTTTCGTAGCCTTCTTTGTTTACGTCCTCAAAATCAACAATACCCACTAGAGGGTGCAACACCTCTTGTTTTCTCAAATTAAGGTAATCTCCAACGGTGTCGATGTGCAGTACATTTTTCATTAACCTCTAATTTTTTGTTAAAGATAAGCCATTGATTACCAGTAATTCAAACGGTTAATGGAAAATCCGTAATAGTGGTAGGTATAACCGTAATTTGGGTAAGCCTATTTGGTTTTTGACCCACTACTTTTGTATCAAACCGATAAAAGGGAACAAGATTTCGGCCACTATTTTTATCCGTAAAGTTTAAAACATGATGAACTGATTGGGATAATCTTTAAAAAATAAAAAATGAAAACAAGAACATTAGGAAAGAATCTGAAAGTATCAGAAATCGGTCTCGGTTGTATGGGGATGAGTTTTGGATATGGCCCTGCGAAGGACGAAAAGGAAATGATACAAGTCGTCCGAAAAGCCGTAGAAATGGGGGTAACCTTTTTTGATACCGCCGAAGTGTACGGACCCTACTTTAATGAAGAATTGGTAGGAAAGGCTTTGAATCCTTTTAAGAACCAAGTACAAATAGCGACAAAATTTGGTTTTGGTTATCAAGATGGAAAAGTGACGGGCTTGGATAGTAGTCCTGGAACCATTCGAAATATGGTGGATGCTTCCTTACATCGTTTACAGGTAGATACTATAGATTTATTGTATCAGCATCGGGTTGACCCAAAGGTTCCCATTGAGGAAGTTGCGGGTACGGTTAAGGATTTGATAGCTGAGGGAAAAGTGCAACATTTTGGACTTTCCGAAGCAGGTGTCGAAGTAATCAAAAGAGCACATTCGGAGCAACCGGTTACTGCCTTGCAGAGCGAATATTCATTATTTTGGCGAGAGCCGGAAGAAGAAATCATGGCCGTATTGGAAGCATTGGGTATCGGTTTTGTACCTTTTAGTCCATTGGGGAAAGGATTTTTGACAGGCAAAATAGATAGGAACGCCAGTTTTTCCGATAATTATTTTAGAAGTACCGTGCATCGATTTTCAAAAGAGAACCTAAGGGATAATTTTGCTTTGGTAGATTTGGTTACGGCTTTTGCCAAGGAAAAAGAGGCTACTCCGGCACAAGTTGCTTTGGCTTGGATCCTTTATCAAAAACCATGGATCGTACGCATTCCCGGTACTACAAAGTCTTCAAGTCTGGAAGAAAATTTAGGGGCGACCGGTATTACTTTTACAGCTGGGGAACTGCAACAAATTACAGAGGCTACCTCAAAGATTGATTTGGTGGGTGAACGCTATTCCGAAGCGAACCAGAAAATGATAAACCGCTAGCCAATAGCGAAAAATTAAAAATTATAGTAAAAGGATGAAACAGTTTATAACAATTGGTATTGCCATAGTGACTACTGCGTTTCTTGGTGTTACAAATCATGTGAATGCCCAATCCAAACATAATGCAATCTTGAATTTGGATGCGAAGCAACAATCCATAATTGCCATTGCCTCACTCACCGCAAAAGGCGACCTACAAACTTTGGAATCCGCTTTAACGGAAGGTCTGGATGCCGGATTGACCGTAAGCGAAATCAAGGAAGTCATGGTGCATCTGCATGCCTACTGCGGATTTCCAAGGAGCCTACGTGGTTTACGGACGTTTATCAAAGTTTTGGACGAACGCAAGGCGGAAGGGGTGGAAGATCAGCTAGGAGCGGAAGCTACCCCAATAGAAGATAACCGTACAAAATACGAACGGGGCAAAGCGAATCTGGAAGCATTGGTACAAGCAAAATTGGACGGCCCACCGGCCGATTATGCGCAATTTGCCCCCATTGTCGAAGTCTTTTTAAAGGAGCATCTGTTTGCGGATATTTTTGATCGGGACATTCTGAATTATCAGCAAAGGGAACTGGTCACGGTTTCCGTTCTGGCAACGATCGGCGATGTGGAACCCATGTTGCGTTCGCACATGAACATCTGTTTAATGCAGGGCATCACGCCAACTCAATTACAGGAATTAGTGGATATGGTGGGAAGAAATATAGATTATGAAAAAATTGATTCGGCCAAAAAAGTATTGAACGAATTATTGGAATCTAAAAAGCAGTAAGGAAATGAAATATATAGGATTATTCATTTTAATGAGTCTGTTATCAATACATCAGACGATTAGGGCACAAAGCGAGAAAAATCCTTTTGGATTGGTATATGAGGGAGCAATTACGGAGAATGTGGATGGAAAAGTCAACATACATCCCGTTAGGTATAAACTGAACGGAATCGATATTGCGGCAAATGTTTATACACCAGCCAATTATGACCGGACAAAGAAATATCCGGCAATAACAATTGCACATCCTAACGGAGGGATAAAAGAACAGACAGCAGGCC
>JBARUM010000538.1:0-1816 GCA_049645725.1 Maribacter sp. | reverse complement strand
GATATATTCGAATATAGAACCGCTAGCGGCCATTCCGGGCATTAAATAAACATTTATTGTGTTATCCTTCATTAAAAGCGAACTATATAAAAACTAGGAAATTATGTATTTTTTTAGTACTTTTGATGTTCTGCCTAAAACTATTTAGACATTTAGTCCTTTAATACAGATAGGCGAGTTAGTCACAAATTACGATTCGAGAACGTCGTAATTTTTTTGTCTTAAACCAACACTAAAATCAACTATATGAATGATGTTATTATTAAGGACAATGCTTTCTTGCGTCAATTTGAAGCTACCGTGGACGGTCATTTAGCCAAAATCGAGTATTCTTCTCAAGAAAGAAAGGTTTTTTTGACCAAACTTGTAGTGCCTGTAGAAATCACTAAAGAAGATTTTAAAGAAAATTTTATCAAATCAGTTCTTCATCACATTCAAGAAAAAAATCTACGTGTGGTACCAACTAGCCCTCATATAGCAGGGTTCTTAAGAAAGAACAGACAGTACAAAGAAATGTTGCCAGTAGGTATCAGAATCTAAAAAAAAACCTCTCTATCGAGAGGTTTTTTTATGCTTCAAATTCAGCCGTAACAAATTCCATTTCAACGAGACCGTCATCGTCAATAGCCTTAAGAACTACCTTATGAATTGTATTCACTAAAAATGGGTTCCAAGGTGTTTTAACCTTAACATAGTTCTCCGTGAATCCCTGTATATAACCTTCTTTATTTTCGCTTTCGAACAAAACTTCCAATTCTGCTCCCAATTGGCTTTCATAGAAAGCCCTGCGTTTTTTGACCGATAGGCCTCTTAGCATTTTACTGCGTTTGCTCCTTACATTCTTTGGCACTACCCCATTCATATTAGCTGCCTCGGTATTCTCCCTTTCAGAATATGTAAATACATGTAGATAAGAAATATTCAACCTATTTAAAAAATTATAAGTTTCTAGAAAGTGCTCGTCCGTTTCTCCGGGGAAACCAACAATTACATCCACGCCTATACAGCAGTTTGGTATTTCCTGTTTTATTCTTTTTATCCGTTCTGTATATAAGGCTGTCAAATACCTTCTTTTCATCAACTTCAACAAAGCATCACTTCCACTCTGCAGCGGAATATGAAAATGAGGCACAAAGGACTTACTTTCAGCCACAAAGGATATTGTTTCATTTTTAAGCAGGTTGGGTTCAATTGAGGATATCCGTAGTCGATGAATTCCTTCTACATCGTCCAAAGCTTTTACTAAATCTAAAAAAGTATGTTCGTGTTTTTTATTTCCAAATTCACCTTTTCCATAATCACCGATATTTACTCCGGTCAAAACGATTTCTTTGATGCCCTGATTAGCAATATCCGAAGCATTTTGTAAAACGTTGTGGAGATTATCGCTTCTAGAAATACCTCGTGCAAGCGGAATGGTGCAGTAAGTGCATTTGTAATCACATCCATCCTGTACCTTTAAAAAAGCTCTTGTACGATCGCCAATGGCGTAACTACCTACATAAAAATCTGCCTCCTCTATTTCGCAGGAATGCACTTTCCCAAAATCATTTTTGGTAAGGTCATTAATATAATCTGTAATCTTAAATTTTTCGGTTGCCCCTAAGACCAAATCTACACCGTCCACCGCGGCCAATTCCTCCGGTTTGAGCTGAGCGTAGCAGCCTACCGCTGCAACAAAAGCTTCGGGGTTACTCTTTTGCGCCTGTTTAACAATGGTCTTGAATTTTTTATCCGCATTCTCCGTTACCGAACAGGTGTTAATAACGTACATGTCCGCCTTTTCGGAAAAGTCCACACGGTCAAACCCCTCGTT
>JBARUM010000537.1:0-2444 GCA_049645725.1 Maribacter sp. | reverse complement strand
TATCTCTTCTGGGTCACTGGCGTTAATAATATGTACAGTGGTACCGTTGATAATTAAAGCATTGTTTCTAGTATCCACACCAACAGTTCCCATAAAATTACCGTGAACGGAATCTGTTCTTAAAAGACTAGCCCTTTTTTCTAAGGTTTCTATACTAGAGTCTCCCCGTAGAACTATTGCTCTTAGGCGAAGTTGGTTCCCCTTTCCTGTCTTGGACATAAGTTCTCTCGCCAAAAGGCGACCTATTCTTCCAAAACCATAGAGTACTACGTCTTTCGGTGTTATACTATTGGTTTCCTCGGCACCTTTTAATTTGTCAATTACAAAAGCCTTTACATTACTAAAGTTGTTATCATCGGAATGATATTCGTAGGTTAGTTTTCCGATATCCAGTTTGGAAGGAGGAAGTTTAATGTCATTAATAGCTCTAAGAATTTCAACGGAATCAAAAATAGAAATAGGTTTTTGAACAAACTCTCCGGCATACTCATGTAATTGGATAATATCACTTACGTTTTTGTCAATTACTTGATTTTTAAAAATGACAATTTCTATAGACTTATCATACCAGAGGTCACTGGTAATTTTAATGAATTCGGTCGTGGCTTTTCTTCTATCGGCTTGGAAGGCCAATTCTTTTTCGTAGGATACTTTTTGCGTCATAACTAGAAATAGGTTGATTTTTTTGCAAAATTAATAATTTCAAACTTTTTCGTTGACTTTTCTTCAAAAAAGAAGCGCTACAATTCGTAGCGCTTCTTTTACTGGAATTTTTTATTTCTATTGAAAAATAAGTCGTTCCCTTTCGCCACCCTCTGCCAACAGAGTAATAACTGTTTTGCCATATTTTGTAATGGCGCCGAAAGCGTTTTTGGCATCCGATATATCCTTAATGTCTTCATCACCTACTTTAATAATCACTTTTCCGTCCAGTCCATAGCCTCTGTAAAGTTCTGGCACTCCAGTAATCTTGACACCTACCTTTGTTTTAAAGGCCTTTTTGTCGGCATCGGTTAGATTTTTTACCGTCATGCCCATTTCGGGTACTATTATGGTTTGCCGCTCCTTAAGCGTAACCGGAACAACGATAGCATCATTATCCCGATCAATAGTCAGTTCTACAATATCGCCTGGTCTTTTTGTAGATAAATATCCTGTTAAATCCGGATATTTTCTAATTTTAATATTATCCACCATCTTAATGATGTCACCCTCCATAATTTCTGCGTCTGCCGCCCCAGATTCTTCCTCTACACCAGATATGTAGACACCGTCTATCTCGTTCAAACCGTTTTCTATGGCATAAGGTGTATTTACTAAAGCAACGTTTATTCCCAGTACACCTTTCTGCACATTCCCATACTCCAAAATATCATCTATTACCTTTTTGGCTATGTTACTTGGTACAGCAAAAGAATATCCAACGTATGAACCTGTTCTAGAGGAAATGGCGGTGTTAATACCAATTAAGTCACCATTGGTATTTACCAACGCTCCACCTGAGTTTCCAGGATTTACGGCAGCATCGGTTTGAATAAAGGACTGGTTAGACCTTAAATCCAGACTTCTGGCTTTTGCACTGATAATACCTGCCGTTACCGTAGAGGTAAGATTAAATGGGTTTCCAACAGCTAATACCCATTCCCCGATTTTTGTATTGTCAGAATCTCCAAAAGCAAGGTAGGGCAATTTGTCATCCGCATCAATTTTTATCAATGCGATATCTGAATTAGGGTCACTACCAATTAACTCGGCGTCATAGGTCTTATTATTGTTCAATGTAACCTGAAGTTGACTGGCATTTGCGATTACGTGGTTGTTGGTCACAATATAACCATCCTGTGAAATAATTACGCCAGAACCAGTGCCCACCTGTGGCGCGGAGCTTCCCCCAGATCCATAAAAGAACTCAAATATATTATTGGAACTTTTACCTCTTGCAACGTTTTTAACGTGTACTACTGCATTCACCGTGGTTTCCGCAGCAATTGTAAAATCAACCTCATTAATTCCGGCTCCCTTTGCCGAAGTAGGAGTGAAACTAGTATTAACCACGCTATTGCTATTCTCTGTGGTTACTACCGCATATTTATCATTTTCTAAAAAAAGTTTGTAAGCTCCCAAGGTAATTGCTCCTGCAAATACCGAAACCAGTAAAAGACTTCCTATTCTCTTCATATTCTTTAATTTTTTAACTTATTGAATGTAAAATTAACAGATTTCGTAGGTTTCTTTTTGAGTTTAACGACTTTTTAACTGCTAAAGAACCCTTAATAAAATACTATCTTTACCACTTAAAATGAACTATGAATACCACTTTTTACAAATATCAAGGAACGGGTAATGATTTTGTAATTATTGATAATAGAACAAACTACTTCCCCAAAAATGATACCAATTTGGTATCCTCGCTATGCGACCGAAAATTTGGCATAGGTGCGGAT
>JBARUM010000536.1:0-2542 GCA_049645725.1 Maribacter sp. | reverse complement strand
ATTTGGGGTAATTTTATCGTCAAGTAAATGTGCTGCAGCCTCAATATTCCATGGTTTGTCATTAAGAACTGTCATGCCCCTGTCTTTGCTGAACAATTTAAAGGGATCAGAATCCTGTAAAGCAAGTGGCGTATACCCATTGGGAATTACTTTTCCGAACACCAGTTCAATACCCATAAAGGTGGTTATAGTTCCTAGGGTACTATTCTTAATAAAGTCTCTTCTTTTCATTTGTCAATGAAATATAACATGTAACGCGATTAGTGAAAGGAGCATTCCTATTCCAGCTTTTCCTAGCCAGGGTGTTGCCGGCTGGGCTTTTAATTTATCTTTTACAAACCCGCTTCTAGAGCCAATTAATACAATTAAAAAGCCGATAATTATTACCCACATTGCCCTAACTAAATAATTCATTTCCGGGAAAAAGTATATAAATACAAAGTGTAATGGTATAGTTGCTATAAAGCCGTATAGCGCTATCCTATGTTTAGGCGCCGCTAGGAAAGCAGCAGCGCATATTAATACGACGATACCGCAATTTATGAAATACCTTAGTTCATTCAAGGTATGGGTAAAGGCGGCTCCGGAATCCTTGAATTTAATATATAACAGAATTATCCCAACTATAGATCCCGTAATGAAAGATACAAGAATAGATTTTTTTCCAGACTTCACAACTTGTCTATCAGTTGCATTCTTGTTTACGTAAGGTTTGTAAATATCAATAGACCATAATGTTGCCAAGGAATTAAAAGTGGAGTCCACAGTACTCATTAAAGAGGCAAATAGGGCACACAATATGAGTCCTTTCAAGCCTACTGGGAGATATGTGTTCACTAAATAGGGGAAGGCGGAATCTGGGTCTGTTAGGCCATTTTCACCAAGGATACCTACTAAAGCAATTCCGGGTAAAATGATTATTGCTGCCATAAAATATTTCATTAGACCACCCACCATAAGACCAATTTGAACGTCTTTGAGGCTTCTTGCTGCCAACGAGCGTTGTACTACGGATTGGTTTGCGCACCAATAATTTATATTTAATAGAAAAGCACCAAAAACGTGTATCCAAGGTAGTTTTGGATGGTCTGCGGGTAAATGAAGGTGCATAAGATTTTCAGTTTTCACATAAAATTGAGACCAACCTCCTAAGTGGTATACCGCAATGAACAGGACAACGATACCTCCGGTTAATAGGATTGCAAATTGTATCACATCCGTACGTACAACTGCTGCAAGTCCACCAAAATAAGTGTAGGTTGCAGAGAATACCCCTAAGAATATAATCAAAATACAAATACGTATTAGGCGGTCTTGATGAATAAAGGACAAATAATCTCCGAAAACTAAATCAACAGAGTAAGCTCCCCAAAATAGGGCTGCCCCTAAGGTTATTGTTCCAAACAAAACGATATTTGAAATTGAATATATCATGGCCACTGTATTACCAAGTCTAGTTTTAATGAATTGGGTGATCGTGATGATTTTATCTTTAAGGTACATGGGAACGAAA
This sequence comes from Maribacter sp., assembly GCA_049645725.1. Classification (GTDB taxonomy): domain Bacteria; phylum Bacteroidota; class Bacteroidia; order Flavobacteriales; family Flavobacteriaceae; genus Maribacter. The sequence continues at coordinate 1,029 of JBARUM010000536.1, read as the reverse complement.
ATGAAAGCCGCCAATAGTAAACCCTGTATAGCATTAATTTCGAAATTAGCCTGTGCAAGGCCATACAAATAAGCGGAACCCATAAAACCTAAGAACTGATAGCCTTGCACATTCGTAGCAATTGTGGAAAAGGCGATTGATGGCCAACGCAAATTTCTAGAACTCAAAAAATATTCTTCGGTGGTAGCATCTTTTGAGGTTTTCCCAGTTATGGCAGTTACAAAAAAAATGATGAAATACGTGCAAACAATTAATAGATCAATCATATGGTAGTTTTTAAAACTTAGTTTTTATCTAGGAAATGGTTCTATTTAAAAAGTAATGAACGGACGGGAGTATAAACTACCCTGTGAGTTCATTACATAATGACTCTAATATAATGTTTTTTAGGTTCGTACTCCTGCTGCCAATGGCGAGAGTGGTTCTTCATCTGTAATTTTCCCTTGCTCTATTGGCATGGAAAAGGTTTTAAGTCTTGGTAAAACAAGTTTTGCAAAACGTTCACATTCTTCTTTATGTGGATAACCGGAAAATATGAATGAGCGTATTCCCATATCCATATACCGATTTAACTTTTTAATAATCTGATTTGGATTACCAACTAAGGCTGCGCCACAACCCGAACGGCCTTTTCCTATTCCTGTCCATAAATGATCTTCTACGTAACCTTCATCATCTGAATTTTCACGTGTTTCGGCTTGTCTACTAACACCATAGGATTTAGCATCTAAAGCTCCCTCCCTAAGTTTTACACCTTGTTCAACATCTAATTTAGAAATTATACTAGCGGCATATTCCCTAGCTTCTTCCTCGGTTTCTCTAACAACCATGTGCACTCTAAGCCCAAAATCTACTTTACGGCCATAAGTAGCCGCTTTAGCACTCATGTTTTCCATTAAAGTCCTAAGATTTTCCTCTGTTTCGGGCCACATGAGATAAACATCACAATGTTCTGCACATAGATTTACCGCAGAAGGTGAGTAGCCACCAAAATACAATAGCGGCCCATCTTTTTGATAGGTTTTAGCT
>JBARUM010000535.1:0-2401 GCA_049645725.1 Maribacter sp. | reverse complement strand
TAAGTGCGGAAATCAATCGGTGAACGACACATACCCTAAAAACATCTTACCGGAAAAAGGTGTAGATAAACGACATTTAGGTATTTGAAAACGGACGAAAAGATATTATCGACCTATTTTTATGAATAGGAGCCCATTATCTCATTAAATTTGAAAAGGAAATTCAAGGAAAACATGAAAAATACCTTTCTATACTTATTTACCACGCTATTTACCATCACAGGCCTAGCACAGACGACGATAACCAATTTTGTTACAGAAGCTCATATTCAAGTAGACGGCACTAAAATAAGCCTAGTCCCCCCGGCCAACTTTACTACGGCGGAAAACTTTTCCGGGTTTCAACAAAATGAGAGTGGAGCCAGTATTATGGTGCTAGATATTCCTGGTCCTTTTTCTGAGGTTTCCAAGGGTTTTACCGAAGAGGGATTAAAAACACAAGGGATGCAGTTGGTAGCAACAGAAGAATTACTACTTAACTCCTTACCAGCAATTCTTATAAAAGCTGAACAGAGCGCCTATGGCAATATTTATCTCAAATATATTATGGCTTTTGGTAGTGAGGAAGAAAGTCATTTGATAAACGGCACTTTTCCAAAAGAATCCGAAGAATTAGATGAAGTAATTAAACAATCATTGTTCTCCGCGTTTTATGACCCTAACAAGGAAATAAATCCTTTTGACGCGGTTGATTTTGAAATTTCTACTGAAGATACCGGGATTATATTTGCCAATAGTATGTCTAATGCACTACTATTTTCACGAGATGGAAAAGTACCTTCCACCTCTCCAGACCAAGCTTCTTTGATAGTGGCCAAAGCATTTTCGGAATTGGAAATTCTGGATAAAAAATCTTTTTGCGAAAATAGGATTAAACAGCTTCCCTTTCAGATTGAAGAAATAACGAGTACGAAGAGTATTGAAATTGATGATATGCAAGGGTTTGAAGTTCTTGCCGATGCAATAAACAGTAGTACAAATGTGGTATCCAAAGTATATCAAGTAATCCTTTTTACAGATTCCCTTTACTATATTATACTTGGCTCCGCGGAAGGGGATTTCGAGACCAATCTGAAAGCGTTCAGAACTATTGCTAAAACTTTTAAAAGAAAATAATGCCAACTACGGGATATTCTGGAACGCCTTTGGCAAAAAAACTAGGTATTAAAGATAGTTCTTCCCTTCAAATCATTAATACCCCGAAACCCTCTTTAGATTTTTTTATAGACTTTCCTCCCGATACCAACATCCACACGGGTAGCCCCGTAAAGGAAGAAGTGGACTTTATTCACATATTTGCAACGATACCTGAAGAATTAAAATACGCTTTCAACCGAGTTAAGCCCAACTTAAAAAAAAACGGGACGTTATGGATAAGCTGGCCAAAAAAAAGCTCTTCTATATCAACCGAGTTGGATAAATCCATGGTCCGTAATTACGGTTTAGAAAATGAATTGGTAGATACCAAAGTGGCTTCCATAGATGCAGATTGGAGTGGTCATAAATTTATGTTCAGACTTAAAGACAGATAACCACATTAACAATTATCTCAATTATGTTATGCCCTTAAAATACACAAAAAAGCTTTTTTTTCTCCTATTCCTATTTAATTGTTCGGTCATTTTTTGTCAACGCTTTTATATTGATAAAGAAAAATTTTATATAGAAATTTTGGCGACCGACATAAGGACGTTCAACGCGTCAAATACTACATATTCAAAGTCCAAGACCCATAAGACAGTTCATATAAAACTCAACATGTCAACTACCGATGGGGAATATGCTTTATTTGATATTAATAAATTCTCCTTAGTGGATGAAACCAATAAACTGAGAATAAGACCTATTGATGTATCCCACCGAATGGCATTGCGGCAGTTAAGTTTTCCACGATTGGCTACCAAACCATTAGACAAGTCACATCCCGAAGTTTCCGAAGATATTTCCGTGATAGACACTTTTTATGACTATAAGTTCGACGGTTATGAAACAGTAGAAGTACCGTTAACTTTCAGTAGTTGGCTAAAGGCTCAAAGTCAGGTGTTATATTTAGACCAGGTTCGTACCGCTCAAAAAAACTAGATTTTTATTTCCCTTTTCCAAAAAACTCTTCAATTGGAGTTCTATATTATGGAGAAGAGAAAGTTGCAATTGTAGTTTTTAAGTGACAATTATAAAAGGCTTAAGCCATTTTAGCAGCGTTTCTCTTTGTGTAGAAAGAAAGTTCTTTTTTTATTCTAGCATTCTTGAACTTGTACAATCTAGCAACCTCTGTTGCAGTTTCCAAGTTCAGCTCGTAAACCGTTTCTGCTACGATAGTCATTTCAACAGTCTCAACCTTAACTTCAGCGGTGTTGTTCTGAGCCTGAGCGGCCGTTCCGATGAAGAAGATAAAGAAGAT
>JBARUM010000534.1:0-5585 GCA_049645725.1 Maribacter sp. | reverse complement strand
GTTCTAAAGGCAATACATCATTAGGCCAGTTCTGATAAGCAATAGGCCTTACCCAACGCTTTATTGCAGCAGTTCCCACAGAGGTGAACCTGCTATCCGTTGAAGCAGGGAAAGGTCCTCCATGTTGCATGGAAGCACATACCTCTACTCCAGTAGGAACTCCATTGAACAAAATACGACCCACTTTACTTTGCAAGGCTTGTACGACTTTTTGATGTTTTTTTAATTCCGCTGAACTTCCCAGAATGGTTCCGGTCAACTGTCCATCCAATTTTAGTAGCACCTGCTCCAATTCAGTTACGTCCTCACATCTAACTACGATAGAGAAAGGACCAAAGACTTCTCGTTGTAGCTTTGGGTTTTTTATGAAATTACTTCCATTGACCGTTACTACCTTTTGTTGAGCAAAATTTGGCAAAACGCTAGTTTCATTTTCCACCACCACGTTTATTCCACCTTGGTCAGATAATTCCTTCTTTTCTTTTTCGTAATTATTATGGATATTAGGATGTAGCATACAACTTGGCTCCAATGCACTGATCTCTTTCCCCAAGTTTGATATAAAACTGTCCAAAGAGGTACTTTTTACAGCTAAAATTAAACCTGGGTTCGTACAAAACTGTCCGGCACCCAACATAATAGATCCAGCATATTGTTTTGCCCAGTCTTTGCCATTTTCCAGCAATGCGGAAGGCAAGGCCACAACGGGGTTTATACTACCCATTTCCGCAAAAACGGGTATAGGCTCCTTGCGGTCCGCGGCAAGCTTATAAAGTGCCGTGCCACCTTTTATACTACCAGTAAATCCTACTCCTTTTATCTTTGGGTTTAAGACCAGTTGCCGCCCAACTTCAATTCCACTGCTATTCAAGTTAGAAAAAACGCCCTTGGGCATTCCTGTCTTTTCAGCCGCAGTGGTGATTGCCAAAGCTACCAATTCTCCCGTGCCAGCATGCATTGGGTGACTTTTTACGATTACGGGACAACCGGCCGCCAAAGCGCTTGCCGTATCCCCACCTGCCGTAGAAAAAGCCAGAGGAAAATTACTAGACCCGAAAACCGCTATTGGACCAATAGGAAAAAGCTTTTTTCGAATATCTGCTTTTGGCAAAGGTTCTCTATTGGGTTGACCAGTATCAATAGTGGCTTCTACCCAGGACCCTTCATCTAAAAGTGTTGCGAAAGCTCTTAACTGACCCATCGTGCGTCCACGTTCCCCAATCGCCCTACCTTCTGGCAATCCAGATTCTTGAATATAAACCGAGATAAGTTCATCTCCCAAATTCTCTATTTCTATGGCTATTGCCCTCAGAAATTCAGCTTTTTTTCTTCCGGACAGATTTCTGTAGGTGAAAAATGCTCCTTCTGCCAATTTACATGCATCATCAATCTCTTCATCAGTTGCCTCGTGGAGCGTCCATGTATTTGATACATTCAACTTTGGGTTAAAAGTCTTAAAGGTCTTACTGCCTTTTGTAGTTATTTCACCGCCAATATTGTTTCCTCCAGAAATGCTCATAATCTTTTATGGTTTCTACCAAAAATAAGAAACACCTCATGAATAAAATGTCACTTTGGTGTTTCTTTTTTCTAGGTTGGTTAATTATTTTTCATCTAGTTTTTGACCAAGTCCAACTTTTTATAATCAGGTAAAGTTGGCCTAGTTGCCATACCTTTAGAAATGATATCTTCTACCTTTTTTCTTACATCCCCTATCAAGGGTAATCTCGGAGCCCTAACACGCTCTGTTCCTATGCCGGTGGCAACTTCTGCCATTTTTATGTTCTGGACCAGTTGTGGATTAATATCTAGCTCTAAAATCGGTAAAAACCACCTGTATATTTCAAGAGCCTCTTTAATTCTTCCGGCTTTTGCCAATTCGTAAATGGCGCAAGTTTCTGCTGGGAATGCGCAAACTAAGCCGGCCACCCAACCATCGGCACCCATTAGAATACTTTCAAGACCTAAGGTATCCACACCGGTCAAAACCTTCAATCTATTCCCAAATCGTGATTTAATTCTTGTGATATTGGATATATCTCTGGTAGATTCTTTAACAGCCTGTATATTTTTACATTCCAAAAGCTCTTCAAACATATCTAATGTTACTTCTATACCATAATCTATGGGATTGTTGTATATCATAATGGGCAAAACCGTACTATTGGCAACTTCCTTAAAATAGGTAACCGTTTCGTAGTCGTTTGCCTTGTATCGCATTGGCGGTAGCATCATAAGACCTTTGGCTCCACATTCTTCAGCAACTTCGGCTGCATGTATGGCGCTTTTTGTAGTTTGCTCCGCTATATTTATAACAACTGGCACAGAACCCTCAACAAATTGCACCGTTTCCTTAATAAGTATCTTCTTTTCGTCGTAGGTCAAGGTACTAGCCTCTCCCAGTGTTCCTCCAAGAATAATTCCGGATACACCGGCCTCTAGTTGTGCCCTTATATTCACTTTGAACATTTCCAGGTCTAGCGTGTCGTCTTTTGTAAATTTGGTTGTCACGGCGGGCATGACTCCTTTCCATTCCATTTGCATCTTATAAATTGTTTGGTTGATGTTACAAAGTTAAATAGTAATATCATCTACTTGTTTCATTGATTTTAGCCATATATTGCACTATTTTAACCACATATTCATCCAATAAACAATTGAATCGTTAATTTAAACTCACTATGAAAGTTTACCCATTTGAAATACCAAAACCTATCTCTGAGAATTTAAGGGTTCAGGAAGATATAGAATTGGTTTTTTTTGATAAGCTTCATCAACACCAGGAAATTCAAATCAGTTTACTGGTAAAAGGCTCTGGCAAGCTAATTATTGGAGATAGTATTCATAGTTATGAAGAAGAGGATATTGTAGTTGTCGGCGGAAAAGTGCCTCATCTTTTTCAAAGTCTTGTTTCCAAGGAAGAATCCCATATGATCTCGTTATTTTTTAAACTGGACTCTTTTGGACCAGATTTCTTCCGTATTCCCGATTTGAAGCAATTATTGCCATTTTTTGACAAGTCCGACTTTGGCTTTAAAATTATTTCCCCAACTTCTGAATTATCTAAATTGATAAAACAAATGCCTAGTAAGGATGAATTTGACAGATTTGTTCAGTTCTTAATTATTTTGAAAAAAATAGAAGAATCCGATATAGAAATATTAACGAGGTTTAGACATCCAAAAGCCCTTACATCAAATGAGGGTAAACGTTTGCAATCAGTTATTGAGTACGTTATGATTCACTTTAATGAAGATATAAGGTTGGATACTGTGTCAAAATTAGCTTTTATGACTCCCAATGGATTTTGTAGATTTTTTAAACAAAGAACCAACAAAACTTTTTTTCAATTCCTAATTGAGCTCAGAATAGAACATGTATGCCAACTACTATCTAGCAATAAAGACATTACCATTGCAGAGGCATCTGAAAAAGCCGGATTTAAATCAATTTCTAATTTTAACAGAAAATTTAAGAAACTTAAGGGAATGACACCTAGCTCCTATATGACGAGTTGGAGAAACTAACCCTGGTTTAATAGGATGTGATATTATCCGAAATACTTTAAAAAATACACTTTCCCTTCTCCATTAATTCTGCTTTTTTATCTTTGATTTATTGGATACCTTTTTATCTTTACAGGCTTACAAATAATTTCCGCCCACGTGGTGAAATTGGTAGACATGCTACCTTGAGGGGGTAGTGTTCGTAAGGACGTGCTAGTTCGAATCTAGTCGTGGGCACCAAAAGCCGAGCTAAAACTCGGCTTTATTTTTGCCTAAATTTAACTTCCCTTTATAGGATTCAATCTTATTAAATTGTAAATTTGTTTAATCCTTTAAGAGAAAACATGAACAATGTAAAAAAAAGTTTTAGTATAAGAGATCTTGAAAATCTTTCCGGAATCAAGGCACATACCATTCGTATATGGGAAAAAAGGTATAATCTTTTAGCTCCAGAGCGTACCGACACGAATATTAGAACATATGGTCTTAGTAGTTTACAAAAACTACTTAACGTAACACTACTTTATCACAACGGCTATAAAATTTCTAAAATTGCTAAGATTCCAGAGCATAACATACCCATTGTTGTTAGGGAAATTGTTTCAAAAAAAAGTTTTAAGAACCACGCTATAAACTCTTTTAAGTTAGCAATGGTCAATTTTGACCAAACCATTTTTTTTGAGACCTATAATAATTTAATCAGTGAGTACTCTTTTAGGGAAGTTTTTAAAAATACTTTCATTCCTTTATTGAACGAACTGGGATTACTTTGGCAAACTAATACTATTAGTCCCGCACATGAGCACTTCATTACAAATTTAATCAAACAGAAAATTCTACTAAATACTGAGAAGCTTCAACATACCAAACCTACTAAAACAGATAAAGTTTTTGTTGCTTTTTTACCTGAAAACGAAATCCATGAAATAGGATTGTTGTATCTTAATTATGAAATCGGTCTCAGGGGTTATAAGTGCATTAATCTTGGGCAGACCATACCTATGGAAAACCTAACGGACCTCATGAAATATTTTGAAAATATCTATTTCCTCTCTTATTTCACCGTTGTACCAGAAAAAGATAGAATTAAAAAGTATATAAGTGATTTTGAGAAACTAGTATCTGATTACGAAAATCCAAATTTTTGGGTACTAGGTAGGCAAGTCCAACATCTTGATGCTTCTGAAATACCCAGTTTTGTAAAAATATTTACTTCAATTGATGATGTTGTCAGTAAACTTTAGCCTAGAAAATCAATATCTATAAATGGATAAAAAGGTTATAGTTATAGGTTCTGGCTTTTCATCACTTTCCGCTTCCTGTTATCTAGCTAAAGCGGGTTTTGATGTAACTATCTACGAAAAAAACTCTACCGTTGGCGGCAGAGCCGCACAATTTAAAAAAGACGGATTTACTTTTGATATGGGACCTAGTTGGTATTGGATGCCCGATATTTTTGATAAGTTTTTTTTAGATTTTGGAAAGACGACCAAGGATTTCTACGAGTTGGATAAGTTGAGTCCGGCCTACAAAATTTTCTTTTCAGATGATATTATTACCATTGGTGATTCCATGGAAAAAATTTGTTTGGAATTTGAACGCCTAGAAAATGGTAGTTCCAGATTACTTAGAAAATTTATCGGCGAAGCTCAGGAAAACTATGATATTGCCATAAATAAAATAGTACTGCGGCCAGGAATATCTCCTTTTGAATTAGTTACTAAAGAGACTATTTTAAAGGTTGACCAATTCTTTAAGACCATAAGTTCAGAGGTTAGAAAAAGATTTAAGAACCCCAAACTTATAGCTACTTTAGAATTTCCCGTTTTATTCCTTGGTGCAAAACCAGAAAACACGCCCTCCTTTTATAGTTTTATGAACTTCGCCGATTTTGGCTTGGGCACGTGGCATCCAAAAGGCGGCATGTATGAAGTTATCAAGGCAATGGTAAGTTTGGCAACGGAACTAGGTGTACGAATAAATACAAACCATACCGTTGAAAAAATACTAGTAGAGAGCGGTAGAGCAACAGGTATTAACTGTAATGGATCTACTATTTTATCAGATATTGTATTAAGT
>JBARUM010000533.1:0-2483 GCA_049645725.1 Maribacter sp. | reverse complement strand
TCGAAATAATTTCGGCAACCGGTATTTCCAACTTACCACAGATACTGTTATTGACCCAAAAAAAGTAATATCAGTATAAATATGTCAATCCGTAGAATTGTTCAAAATCCTACTTTTTGCGTCCGTTAAATAACTCCTTCCAATTGTATATCGTATACCTCCTATTTCCACACTATTTCCCTCTACGACACTAACCTTATCAATAGCAATAGTATAGGACCGGTGAATTCTTAAAAACTTATCACTAGGCAACTCTTCTGTAAAACTGCTTAAAGTTTTGTGTATGATATACTTAGCTGTTGGTGTAACAATTCTAATATAATCCTTAAGGCTTTCCACCACGGTTATTTCATCTAGAAAAATTTTCTGTAATTTCTTCTTATCTACTTTTACAAAAATACTTGGTTTCTCCTCCTTATCATTATGGGAGGCCTGTTTTATACCTTGCTTTAGCCCTATAATCCTATCTACAGACTTTAGAAACCTAGGTAAGGGAATGGGTTTTACCAAATAATCTATAGCCTCCAGCTCAAAACTCTTTAACGCATGTTCCTGATGAGCAGTTGTCATTATGACAAAAGGCTTTTTATGCAGTGTACTTAAAAATTCCAAACCATCGAGAAAAGGCATATTAATATCTAGGAACATAATATCTACCTGGTTATCCCTTAGATAGGATGAAGCATCTATGGCATTTGAAAAAGTCTCCTCCAAACATAATTCATTTACCCTTGAAATATAATTTTTAAGGACATTTACTGCTAGAGGTTCGTCGTCTACAACGATAGCTTTCAAAATCATATCACTTTAAGTTTAAGAATTACGTTGAACATTTGATTTTCTTCAAATATGGATAATTGGTAGTCAGTTTTTTTATATCCAAGCTCCAAACGCTTTTTTACATTAGACAATCCAATTCCTCCGGATCTAGTTGGAAAATCAGATTTTGAATGGGCATTGGGTATGGTATTCGACACCTTAAAGTTCATAAAACCGTCCGATACTTTCAAATCTATCTGAATACACATTTCTCAGATATTTTTGCTTGCTCCATGTTTAAAACAATTTTCGACCAAAGGCACTAATAACATTGGTGCAATTGTATAATTTTTGAGGTTTCCAGAAATATGGACATCTATTTCCAACGAATTGTCAAATCTAATTCGTTCCAAATCAATATAATTCTGAATGCATTCAATCTCACTTTTAAGGTCTTGTCTCTGTTTTTTAGTAGCATACAAAAGATACCGCATAAGTTCAGAAAGTTTAAGCACCACTTCAGGGGCCTTATCGGACTTTTCTAATGTCAGGGAATAAATATTGTTCAGAGTGTTAAAGAAAAAATGAGGTGAGACCTGAGAGCGCAAAAACCTCAATTCGGTTTTTAATTGCCTTCTTTCAAGGTCGTGCAACTTAGCGCTCTCCCTAAGCCAATCAATAGTTAATTTAATAGCGGTAAAAAAAGAAATAACATATACCTCTCCAATCATGGTAGTAACAGAGTAGGCAAATGTAAGCGTATTTGTTTCTTCTGGAGCTTCAGGCATCACGTTGTTACTTACTAGATAAAAAGTAAGATTAAATTTTATTAGCAGCATCACAAACAATGCTCCTAGAATAGCCAATGTATAAAGTAGATATTTTTGAGTATAAACCAATTTAGGCATTAGGTAATACACATTAAAATAAGCTAGCATCATGTGTATTGGAAAACCTATCAGGTTTGTTTTCAAAGAGAGCATAAAATCATTATGTATACTACTCCAACGAACCGTGTTAAAAATAAAATAAATAGCCCAAAATAGAATATGGTGCCAATATTTAACCACATAATTAGAGGAGGTGTTGGTTTTTCCTAAAAACTCCCCTATTCTAGTATTTGCATGCATATCTCCATACTTGTTCTATTACTTTTTTGGCGTTCAGCATTACAGGCTAGTTGTTGGTCTAATTTTATTCCCTTTGCAGTAAAAATTATCAACATTTCCTATATAAGATACTATTTAACGTCAAATTCTAAAAAGCTTTATTTAAAAGACTAATGTAGTTAAAACCACAGAAAATAGTAAGCTAATGGCCTTACTTGATGTTTTTATTTTAATCCATGCGTTCTTGACACCTGTCTTTGAAATATGGATTTCAAGAAAAAGCTTCGTGTTTATTTGTTTACAACCCGCGTGAGCCATGGATAGAACTTCCTTAAAAAACAAAAGAATATTAGCATTGTTGCTATTTGTACTTTACATAGGAATTATCTCCTTGCTTGCTCAAAATAGTCCTAAAAGTTACATTGCTCAAAACACAATCGAGACCATTGAAGTAGATGGAAAAATGAATGAAAGTTCTTGGAAACGGGCAAAATGGTCAGATACTGTTAAGGACATTGAGGGAGAGAAGTCAGCTATGTACGATACGCGCTTTAAAATGATTTGGGACAAAGAGTATCTATATTTTTTAGCTGAAATTAAAGAACCTCACATATG
>JBARUM010000532.1:0-10361 GCA_049645725.1 Maribacter sp. | reverse complement strand
GGCCTTGGATGAAGACTTTGGAATTCAGTTTCACAACTTGTTCGCTATCACCAACCTGCCTATTGCCCGTTTCTTGGATTACCTCATCGCCTCTGAAAACTATGAGGACTATATGTATGCTTTAGTGGAGGCCTATAATCCTTCTGCCGTAGCCAATGTGATGTGCACAAACACTATTTCCATTAGTTGGGACGGTTGGTTGTATGATTGTGATTTTAACCAAATGCTAGACTTAAAAGTGGCTAGCAAGGTAAAGCACATTAAAGATTATAATGAGGATTTACTAAACGACAGGAATATTATTATTTCCCAACATTGTTATGGCTGCACTGCCGGTGCAGGAAGTAGTTGTCAGGGAACAGTGGCTTAGAGGTCAAACCTTCTTGAGTATTCCTAAAACTGCGTATGATGCTTTTCTGGAAACTGCTTGGGAATGGTATCTAATGTCTCCCCTAGGTTCTGCCTTAAGTCTATTTCTATTCCTCTTGCAATAGTTGATATGGGTACATCATTGGCAGAGCCCTCAAATGGATTTTCTCCTGTGCGTCCAATACGCTCCATGGTGTGGAATATCCAAGCCACTATCACGTAAAAAGGGATGGTAGCCCAAACAAAAAACTCACCTATTAATGGATTCGTTACCGCTATTTCAGTTCCTATTTCCCCAAATTGAGGCACCAATGCCAGAGGCAACAGTAGTATAAAAACCCACATAAAGTAGTGGTTGAGTGTGGCAAAATGTCTTGGATAAGGGAAATTCTTAATACGTTCGCTTTGGCCCTGTAAGGTAAATAGCTCCTGTAAAACCCCCTCTAACTCCAAAAAAGAAAATTCCCAGATCAATCCTTTCTCCTTTAGTTTTCTAAGGTGATGCGATAGTATGTAGAGTAATGCCGTTTGTTTATTGCCTTTTTGTGAAATAGAATCCAAGTCCTCTTTTGAGATATAGGGTTCTAAATCATTTTCCAATTTGTTTTCCATTTCTGGCGGAAGTAACCCCCATTCGCGATCTGTCCTTTGCTTCAATATGGTTTCCCATGGTTTTGGCGCTCGCATAGCGTAGCGCAGGGTAGTCATCCATGCAATATGACGATAGGTCAATATCCTGATTTCTTTTTTCAGTTCTTCATCAGAAATCGACTTTTCACAATATTCATTCGTAATCATATCCTGTAGGAACATACCAAACGTTCTGGATGTATTAACAATACCTCCCCATATTTTACGCGCTTCCCAAATTCTACCATAGGATGAGTTATTCTGAAAACCAATTACAAATGCAACTGCCGTACCTATTAAAGCCAAGGGTGTCCACGGAATCTTTACCCATTGTAAATCCAAAAAGAAGTATGCTGAAACCCAAATACCAATAATTACCAGAAACAAAAGCGTTTCAAACCTGGTCCATAAGGCCATTTCCAATATAGAGTACTTCTTTTTAGTGTGCATAAGGTTGTCTTTTAAGAGGTCTTTTCAAAAATAAGGATTGTATTGATTATGAAGCACTTCATTCTACCCTAACATTAACAACAAATAATCGCTGCCCATTATTTTTGAAGATTTTTGTCGCAGAAATAATACACTTTAACCGACCGGGTGGTCGGTTTACTTTTCCAATAGTTAAGTAGTACGTCGATATTTTGAACTTTCACCGATTTTTTACGTAGCTATGTCCAAAGAAACCCCGTTTAAGCTACGTTCACCGGTTCTTTGTATAGACCACATGGTCGGAATAACCCAAATCTTGAAATAATGAATAAATCTTTAAAACGCATGGCTACCATGCAACGTATGCAAGCTACTGGCTTAGAATTATTTTACACAAAAGGATATCATAATACTAGTGTAGATGATATCTTAAAAGAACTATCCCTATCTAAAGGTGCTTTCTACTATCACTTCGATTCTAAAGAGGATTTCTTTATACAAATAGTTCAAAACTTAATGGCTAGAAAAGTATATAGCACTTTAATTGAGCCAATTGAAGGTCATGATAATCCTTTAGACCTAATTACAAATTGTTTTGATGATGCTTTGGAAACAGCCGTGCATAACGAAATGGATTTTGGATGTATCCTTAGTAATTTCTTAACGGAGTTTCAAGGTAAAAATGATGTTATAATGAAGCATTTGATAGACATTCTTAACATATGGGAAGTAAACCTGATTTCTGCATTACAAAAAGGAAAATTTAATGGCTATTTAGACCGTCATGTAGATTGCGAGGCAGTAGCTACGTACCTTATGAGTTCTTATTTCGGAATACGCACCCTAATGGCCGGTGCCTCTCCAAGTGCTAGGAAATATCGTTTTATGGCGCAGCTAAGACAGTATTTTAAATCTATAGAGGCTAAACCAGTAGCCATATAGATTAGGATTTAATTAAGCGTTTCCTTGATCTTCTGCAATACTTGATTTGGGCTAATGGTTTCCATTGCCTTCTCGTAACCGCTGGGAAATTTATTCCCATACACAGAAGTTGGTATTTGTGGAAACCGTTCCCTGTCCGAAAGAATGGTAGTATGCCCTTGCCCAAAGGGATAGAAACCCGCATAAGGATGTGTTACACCCCATAAAGTAATGGTAGGAACTCCGAACATTGCAGCAAGGTGGGCATTTCCGCTATCCATTGCGAGCATAAGTTTTAAATTGGATATTAGTTTTAGTTCATCCGGGAAAGAGATTTTGTCCACAACACTTGTACAATTATCGAACCTTCCTTCCCAGCTCTCAAGCTGCTGTTGTTCAACCTTTCCACCACCAAACAATAAGATGTGGTGTGTTTTTATACTATTTAGTCCCCCAAGTACTTCCGTCATAAGTTCCAAGGGATACATTTTACCGGTATAAGCTGCAAAAGGAGCCACTCCTATGAATTTCTTTCCACTAAGGTCTAACGTATCAATTATCTCTTCAGGTTGATGTTTTTGCGGGATTATATGGTTTTTGTTTAATTGAATAGGAAACCCTAGTTGATGAAAAACATCTGCATATCTTTCATGTGTAGATTTCAAAGGTTCAAAAACTTTGTTGTTTTCAGCGGTAAGGGCTTTTTTCTCTCTACGTCCCTTGTCAAGTTGAACTACGGGAATATTATTCAATCTAAAAAATAGCTTTAGGATTGTACTGCGAAGCACATTATGCAAATCTGCAATATAGTCTACTTGAAGACCTTTTAAGTCCTTATAGAGCTTCCAAAGCCCAAAAAAACCCTTGTGTTTACCATCTACATCAGCAATATGTACAGATACTTTGGGTATTTGGTCTAAAATGGGTTTAAAAAATAATTTAGTGAGTACAGTTACTCTTAATTCAGGATATTTTTGGGTAAGGGCAATTAGTACAGGGACGGTCATAGCCACATCTCCCATAGCGGAAAGTCGAATAACCAGTATATGTTCGGGTTTACTTCTGTCCACGCAGGATGGGGTTTAGTTCCTCATCATTATACATCTTCATTTGCTTATAGACCTTCATGTATTTGAGGCCTGATTCTATATCCGTCAATAGTTGGTCAATAGCAGTTGAAAGGTCTTTCTTTTGCTCTAATAAAGTCTGGAGCTTCTTACTACATTTTTCCCGATGTTCCTCAGAGGCATCAACTCTGGAGACCTCTTCCTGCATATGGTAAACTTTTAATGCGAGAATTGAAAGCCTATCTATGGCCCATGCAGGGCTTTCCGTATTAATAGTAGCGTTTTTCTTTTTTTCAACCAATTGGTATTTTTTTAAAAAATAACTGTCTATATACTCTACCAAGTCAGTTCTATCCTGATTGCTAGCATCTATTTTTCTTTTCAATAACAAGGCCGCTTTTGGTTCAATGTTCTTGTCCCTAATAATATCTTCATAGTGCCATTGTACCGTATCTATCCAATTCTTTCGATATAGTAGATGAGCTACTTCATCTTGAGGATAAGGATTTTCAAAAGATTGATTAACATCGTCCTTAATATGATATTTCTGGATACTTTCCTGGAATATTTTGAAGGCAAAGTCGCTGAACATATACATCATTTTATACAAAGATACCTCGAATTATGAAACCATAAGCTTGGACACAAACACCACCAATGGTAAAAAAATACTCATAATCAATACTACTTCCAATAAATTAGCCTTTTTAATGGATTCTACATAATTGGTTACGAAAACAACACAGGGGAAAAATGTTATCATAATGGCGTATGTATTATCCGAAAAAACCAATAGGTTTACAATTAGACCTATTACAAAGGAAAGGGCAACCAATCGCATAGTTACAATTTTTCCAATACCTGACTGTCCCAGTTTTAAGAATGCAGCAAATGCCAATAAAATATTAACAAGAACGTAAAGGGAAAGCTTTATACTAGACCACCACCTCAACGGGTAAATGCTCTCTAAGTCTATTGAAAAATTATAGTGAGAGGATAAAAATCCAACTTTGTCTATTAATATTAATATCCCTAAGAGTAAAAGGAAATAACAAAGCCCAGCTGAGAAAACCACTAACCAGTTCCTAATATTTTTAGGCTCATAAATGTAAATAGTAGCAAAAACCAAAATAATGTATACTAAGGCCCAATCGTAAAAAAGACTGGCAACCATAATCCATAATGTGGCATCAAAAATCTTTAGTTTACTATCCTTAAGTGATTTGAAACTGAATAGCCTACGTGTTGCCAACAATATAAAAAAAGAACATAGAACGGTATTATTGTCTCTTAAGGTTTCCGGGAAAACTACTACAAGGAGCGTGTAAAAAAGAATAGCGAACGAGTTAGAACCGGTAAGTTTGTTTCTCTTAACCACAAAATCGACGACAAAAACACTAAAAAGAAGTATACTGGAAACTACTGTTCCAACCAGAACTTCTTCAGCAGCAATTTCCCTATCTAAAAGGTAAAATTGTACGCACCAATAAAAAAGAAATAAAAAACCCAGTAGAATAATGAAGTTAATAGGTTTTGTTTTTCCAAAAATGCTTGAAATCATCTATGATTTTTATATTTTTGCTCTGTAAATATATGAATTAGATGAAGTCATTTTTTGAAGGTATAGCCGATTTATTTGTGAACGTACTTTTTGCGCCGTTCGATTTTTTAAGATTTGTTGAGAGCTGGACGCTTTCAAATTCCCTTAATTGGCTATTTATGCTAATTGGCTTTGTTGCATTCATTTATTGGATGTTGCAATTAAAGAAATACAATGACAACGAGGAAGAAGATAAATCTATTACGTCACATTCTTATTTATAGACATCAATACTGAGTTAAGCCTTACTCAAATTTTAAAAATTTAGAGATCAAAGCCTAGGTCTTTCCTATAATTCATTCCTTCGAACGATAGTTTTTCAACATTGCTATAGGATTGTTCCAAAGCTTTCTTAAAATCTTCTCCAAACGATGTTATTGCCAGTACTCTTCCACCATTGGTGACTGCATTGCCTTCTGAATCCAACGTTGTTCCTGCGTGAAAAACCAAGGAGTCCGATATTTTATCCATGCCATGTATTTGTTTTCCTTTGGAATAAGGACCTGGGTAGCCTCCGGATACTGTCATTACCGTGGCGGCAGTGCGTTCATCCACTTGTAAATCAATACTATCCAAGGTTTTATTTGCAACCGCTTCGAAAACCTCGACCAAATCGTTCTTAATCCTTGGTATGACAACTTCGGTCTCCGGATCACCTAATCGCACATTGTATTCAATAACCTTTGGCTCTTCACCAACTTTGATTAGGCCAATAAATATAAATCCCTTGTAAGGTAGATTATCCTTTTTAAGCCCCTCTACGGTAGGCTTTACTATGTGCTTCTCTATCTTGTCCATAAATAACTTATCAGCAAAAGGAACAGGCGAAATGGCGCCCATGCCGCCAGTATTGAGTCCGGTATCCCCCTCTCCAATCCGTTTGTAGTCCTTTGCGGTGGGTAACACTTTATAGTTTACGCCATCAGTAAGTACAAAAACACTGAGTTCAATCCCATCCAAAAATTCTTCAATTACCACAGTTGCACTTGCAGTACCAAATTTTTCGTCCAAAAGCATGGACTTAAGTTCTGCTTTGGCCTCCAGAATCGTATTTAGAATGACTACCCCCTTCCCAGCTGCCAATCCATCCGCTTTAAGCACATATGGTGGGCCTAGGGTTTCCAAAAATTCATATCCATTCTCAATTGTGCTTGATGTAAAGCTGTGGTAACGCGCAGTGGGTATTCCATGTCGTATCATGAACTCTTTCGCGAACTCCTTGCTTCCTTCTAACATGGCCGCGTTCTTTTGTGGTCCGATTACAGGAATGTGCTTCAATTTATTCTCTGATAAGAAAAAATCGTGAACTCCGTTGACCAATGGGTCTTCTGGTCCTACTACGACCATTTGAATTTCTTCTTCGATAACCAGATTTTTAATGGCTTCAAAATCATTTACACCAATCGGTATGTTTAGGGCGATTTTTGACGTTCCGGCATTACCAGGAGCCACAAAAACCCGAATGGGTTTGGGGCTTCGGTTTAATTTCCATGCCAATGCATGTTCACGACCACCAGAACCTAGGATAAGAATATTCATTTTCGGAATTTTGACAAAAGTAAGTGTTGCTAAGGAATTAATCTTTAGATACTGGAAAAATTTCTATGCTCCTTTCGCTGTAACTCCTGGGGAGAAAGGGATTTAAAATAATCGTATACGATTTTTAGCCCTTCTGAACGCTTAACTTTTGGCTCCCAATCTAAAATCTCCTTGGCCTTTGTGATATCTGGTTGTCTTTGCAGCGGATCGTCCTTGGGCAATGGCCTATAGATAATCTTTTGGTCGGTTCCTGTTAGCGCAATTATCTCCTCTGCAAACTCCTTGATAGTAGTTTCGTGTGGATTTCCAATATTAATAGGTTCTGGATAATCACTAAATAACAGTCGGTATATACCCTCTACTTGATCATCTATATAACAAAAAGAGCGCGTTTGAGAACCGTCACCAAAGACCGTTAAATCTTCTCCTCTTAACGCTTGACCCATAAAAGCGGGGACTACTCTTCCATCATTTAGTCGCATTCTTGTTCCGTAGGTATTAAAAATTCGTACGATTCTAGTTTCCAAACCGTGATGGCGATGATATGCCATGGTAATGGATTCCATAAACCGTTTAGCCTCATCATAAACACCTCTGGGGCCTACTGGACTGACGTTTCCATAATATTCCTCATTCTGTGGATGAACCAACGGGTCTCCATAAACCTCTGAAGTAGATGCCACCAAAATTCTAGCATTCTTTTCCTTAGCCAGTCCTAGCAGGTTTAAAGTGCCCAAAGAGCCTACTTTAAGTGTTTCTATTGGGATTTTAAGATAATCTATTGGACTTGCTGGTGAAGCGAAATGAAGAATATAATCTAACTTCCCTTCTAAATGAACGAAAGTGGAAACGTCATGGTGATGAAACTCAAAATGCTCCATTGGGAAAAGATGTGATATATTCTTTAGGTCGCCCGTAATGAGATTATCCATCCCAATAACCTTAAAACCCTCCTTGATAAATCTGTCGCAAAGATGTGATCCCAAAAATCCTGCTGCCCCTGTAATTAAAACTCTTTTCATATATCGATTTCTAATATGCCTTCTCTTCCCCTTTAAAGGCATTTATAACTGTTTGAACTATAATCTTTAAATCCAAAAAAAACGACCAGTTCTCTACATAAAAAATATCGAATTTAATTCTATTCTGGATATCACTATCCTTTTCGATTTCGCCTCTATATCCCCTTACTTGAGCCAAACCAGTGATTCCTGGTTTAACAAAATGCCGTAACATATACTTATCGACCCTATTTGCATACTCATCGGTATGTTTTAGCATGTGCGGTCTAGGCCCAACAACTGACATATTTCCAAAAAGAACATTATAGAACTGAGGCAATTCATCAATACTAGTCTTTCTTATAAATCTACCGATTTTTGTTACCCTCATATCATTCTTTCCCGCCTGTCTAGCATCAGAAGAATCATTCATAGCCATGGACCTAAACTTAAAACATTGAAATTCCCGATTGTCAAAACCGGTTCTCCTTTGTATGAAAAAAACAGGTCCTTTGGATTCTATTCTAATTAAAAGAGCCAAAATTGGACCTAACCAAATTAATAAGCCAAATATAACAACTAAGGAAAAACCAATGTCGAATGCCCTCTTTAATACTGCACTCAAAGAGTTATGCAAAGGTATATCCCTTAATGATAAGATTGGGAGGTAATCATAGTATTCGAACTTGAGTTTCTTGGAAAAGATATTCTTGTTATCCGGTAAAAATTTAAGTGTTTTTAGATTATTATCGGCAAAATTTATAAATGCAGCCAATTCGTCATTTTTCAATTCAGACACCGAGCAGTATATTTCGTCTATATTATTGTTTACGATATACCTGAAGCAGGTTATAATATCAAAATTTTGATCTCTGGTAGAAAATTGCCTTTTGAACTTATAACCGTATTCCTTGCGTTCTTCGAAAACTTCAATTAGTTGGTTGGCTTTTTTACTTTTTCCAATAACTACAACGTTTCTAATGTTTCCCTTCCATAAACTTCTATACTGCATTAGCAAAATATAGTTTAAAAACTTTAAGACAAAAACACCGACAAATACCAGCAGAAAATATTTTCCTAATGCCAACCTGCTCATTAAAGGTTGTTTAAAGAATCCGATGTAAGCATAAAGAATAAGAAAGAAAAAAATAAATTGTGTAAACAATTTCCGCAGAACAACAACAACTTTAGAATATCTATGGACTACATAAAACTCATTTTTAAAAGAGAGTATTATCCAAGCAAGAGATATATAGCTATGAAACAACCATGGGTTTTGGAAATTAATCGGCAAGAAATAGGTAAAAAGATTTACGACCAATAAATCCATTCCGTAAGAAATAGGTGTAATAAAGCCAGAGTATCTACCTTGTTTGAAAAACATAAGTTAGAATAGAATTTTCAGAACATTGAACCCTTTAATCTAGCCTAAATACATACTTCTTAAAGTATGCTTCAAATCTATATAGTGAATTGAGCTACCTAAAATTTCTATGAGTTTTTTAGTAGAACCTTTAAGTTCAATAATTTCGTTTTTTCTTATAAATTTTTGATTGACTTTTACTTTTATACTATAATCCGCAAGTTCACTCATTATTTGCAAAATTTGTTCAATCGAATATGTACTTCCGCTACAAATATTAATAGCGCCAGAGCAAAATGACGATTCCAATAATCTAATATAGATATCAACAAATGTTTTTACGCTATTATATTCCCTAAATGTATATAGATTTCCTAATTCTATAAACTCATCTTCTCTTTTAAAATGATCTACAATTTTTGGAATTAGAAAATCCCTACCTTGCCCTACGCCTGTATAATTAAAAGGGCGGAGTAGGATAATTTCATATTTCCCAAAATAGTTTGCAGCCATATTTTCCATGGCTAATTTACTATTTCCGTAATGGTTAATTGGTTTAGGCGTCATTTCCTCGGATAATTCATTGCCAATATTCCCATAAACAGCAGCACTGCTAGCCAATAGAATTTTTTTAACTTCAAGACCCAATTCATCTAGTCCCTCAAGAAGATTTAAAGTTCCTATAATATTTGTTTCATATATTACATTTATATTTTCGGATGCAACGAAGGATATCGCAGCCAAATGAATAATATAAATAGGCCTAATGGCATTTAAAACTTCCTTGATCTGAACCTTATCCAGAATATTACATTGAAAATGATTGCTTTGCCTAGATGTCGAGTAGGTAGTGCCAAAAACATCATATCCAGATTTAATCAACGCAGTCTCTAAATGAGCTCCCGTAAATCCATCGATACCTGTTATTAGCATCCTACCCTTAGAACGTTGCTCCATTTTCATTTCGTTCTATGTCCTTTTTTACCATCATTCCGCAAAGCTCTTGTAATGTAGTCTTCGGTTTCCAATTTAATTTTTTATTGGCTTTTGTGGCATCCCCTATTAGTAAATCAACCTCTGCTGGTCTATAAAATTTAGGGTTGACCTTAATTAAAGTTTTTCCAGATTTGTCATCAATACCAATTTCATTTTCTTCCTTTCCTTTCCAAACTATATTAACATCAATAGCCTTAAACGCCATTGAAACAAAATCTCGAACTGTTTGGGTTTTATTGGTTGCCAGAACAAATGTACCCGGTTCATCTATCTGAAGCATTCGATACATACCATCCACATATTCTTTTGCGAAACCCCAGTCCCTTTTTGCGTCTATATTCCCTAACTCCAGCAGGTCTTGCTTTCCTAAGTGGATTTTGGCGACAGCATCCGTTATTTTACGAGTTACAAATTCCTTTCCTCTTAATGGTGATTCATGATTAAAC
>JBARUM010000531.1:0-1777 GCA_049645725.1 Maribacter sp. | reverse complement strand
CTCTTCTTTTGCATCTAAAACAATAGCATTAACATAGTTTTTTATTTCGTTGGCTGTCTGTATTCTGGAAGTAATGGAAGCCGTTCCGCCCTTCTGCATCATCTTTTGGGCTAGTCCATCAATTTTATATACATCAATTTTTGCTTCATCGATAAGTTCAAAGGTTGCATCCTGGGTTTTTAAATAGAGATTAAGATCTCGGATCATTCTCTCACCTTCTGACATTCCCCACCCTCGAAGCTGCCTTCTTACATAGTGCGGCGCTTTTTTACCTTTACCCCTTAAAAATCTACTCTCATGGATAGATTGGCCATATAATAAAATCTGTTCGTTTTGATCTCCGGAGTTAATATAACTTTCCCAATCATCAAAGTTTGCGACATTAGTATCTAGTTGCCATCTATCAAGATCATAAAATTCCAATTCTGTTTTGCTTAAGTTTTTAATTGAAAGAGGTTTTTCCGGATCTTGATTAGTATTAACCAGTAAAGCACCACCACCGAACAATCGAACCCATGTCATATAATCCAATATGGTTGTCCATATTCCCTTTTCTTCCCAATACTCCAGGACTTTGTTTATATCATCATTATCTAATTGACCAGATTCTATTTCTATTCCTTTTCCGATTGCATCCTGGATTGGAAGCTGAACCGCTGTTTGAAATATTCCGTTTCCGGTATACATATAAGTCAAAATGATTCTGTTTAAAGTTAGAAGTGAATAGTTATTACTAAAGGCCTGGGTGTTATAACTAGATAAAAAACTTCCACCTGTCATGGAATTTAAAGCTCCTAGTCCTGCGGAAACATCGGCAAGGCCATTATTGATTCTTTGGTTCCCCTGGTTATTACTGTTTGTTCTTCGTCTACGTCTACGGCTCATAATCCCCTCTTAAGTTTTTATTGTATAACTTTTATTGTAATATCGCAAGTTTTCTATAATGCGTCTAGTATAGAAATTTCTTGTGCGTTAACTTCAATAATGCCGGTGCAAGTATCCGGTGCATCGTCATGCTCATTTGCATTGAAGTCTTTTTTAAATCTTGTTAGGTGTTTATAGAATAATGGCCAACGTGCCGCCCAATCATTCGGGAACCTTAATTTTGATTGAACCATTGCAGAATTTGAAAAGATCCGGCTTTCCTTATTACCGGATTGGTGAAACCATTCAACAATTGTTTGCAGCACTCCGGCCTGTACTACTCGTGCAAATCCCCGGCCACCATTATTTGATTCTATATCGGCACGACTAACTTTATCTTTATTTAATAAGTTAATTGTCCAAGGCTCGGTTAACTCCATCGGCTCCTGTGTATATAAAACATCTGTAACATAATATAAACCATCTTGACCAAGTGCATAATTAATTGAGCAAAGATAATCTTTTCCGGTGTCGGCTGTATCTGTATAATTATAAATGCCGTTATGATCTTCCGGAAGTATATTATAAGTATTGAATCCTTTGTAAAGATAACCTTCTGAGCTTTCCGGGTTCCCTTGATATAAACATTCAAAGGTTTCTATGTCTCTAGCTTTGGTTTTTAAAAGCTTCTTAAGAGAATGTCGTTCTGCCCATAATGCTTCGCCTGGTTGCCTTGGATCAAGTTCTGTTGGCTTTCCAGTTTTAATTGCTTCATAGTTTATTTTATACCATCCGTCAAAATCTGGGTCAATCTCGGATAAACTATTTAAGATCCGAACCTCTTCTTTCCCTGCCAGGTAGCCGATTAAATCCTCTTCGTGCCATCTAGTGAAAACAATTAACTGTTGTGAAT
>JBARUM010000530.1:0-5446 GCA_049645725.1 Maribacter sp. | reverse complement strand
GTATTAAGTCTATCTTTCACTTTATGAACAATACGACAGCCTGTATTAGGCAATTGTTCAACACGGGTTTTTGGTACTAATGAATTGCAGTTCGAAATAAGCACTCCACTTAATAAAATCAAGGCCTTATTTTGATTGGCCTCACAATATCCGCTTAAAGTCAAAAACATGGGATATATACAATAGTGAAACATAATTATATAACATATCACGCATTTTATGTACCCAACTTGCAATGAGCACAACATTAACAAGAATTGACAACCTATCATCATAACTTAAATTCAACACTATGTCCAAAGAAAAAGAAGGCAAAGCGAAATCGGATAAATCCGCTCCTACAAAGACGTTAAAAGAAAAACGGATAGCCAAGGAAAATAAACGTAAGAGTAAAATGGAAAATCATGGTCCCGAGTAAAAGGAACTATTTATAAAATGGAATATCAAAGTAAAATATTGAATATAGAGAAGGCATATCTTTTGGAAACCCATTGCATCCATAACACATGCGAGTTCCGGTAACGCGTAAAAACGTAAAATTTATTCCTGATGCCAGTCGGGTGGTGGCACGATTCTTCAATAATGGGGAAGAACGCACTCGCAATCTTGTAAAACGTATAATGGCCCTCGATGAAGAAACCGTGGCCCGAGAACTAGACCATACGCTACTTGAATTCGTTGGCCGTCACCGAAATATCTCGAAAATATTCCTTCGCCATTTCGAGAACCATCGGGGACTCATAGAACGTATGGAGCTGGACGGATCCCATTTATCGGAGGAACGCAAATTGCTGATCGGAACTTATTCTACCATGGAATATTCCATCGAGTCGGCCGCAATTTTTAACCCGTCCATCGTTGAAGATTTTAATCAGTCGTTTTTGGCCAAAGGGGAGAAAAGGGTCATTTTATCCTTTAGAGCAACCGGGGAAGGACATCTGTCCTCGATTGTTTTTCGAAGGGGAATCCTGGATGCGAAGAACGACCTGAAAATGATGAAAACACGCAACCATATCGATATGGCGACCATCGTTCAGAAGAAATCCTACGATAAGGGGCGGTTTGTGCAAAAGCTTCGGGAAATGAATATTTCAAAGAGGTATTCGTCTACCATAATGGAAGATCTCCCCGACCATTTTGAATATCACGAATTAAAAAAATCGGTCGCAAAAGTGCTTTCGAACGGGTTGGATATCGACAAAAGATTGGCTTTGGAAGAAATGACTTGGTTGGTGGATTCGTACTATGATGTGGAATTTAGCCTGGATTCCGATATTTCAGAGCGGGTTATTTTTCCTATCTCGCCATCCGAAAGCAAAGGTATCGAGGATGCGCGGTTCGTTCGATTTCAGGAGGATGACGGGACGGAAAAAATTTATGCCACGTATACCGCTTACGATGGGCACACCATAATCCCCAAACTGTTGTCAACTGATAATTTTAATAGCTTTCGGATTATGCCAATGCATGGTAAGGGAGCGCAGAACAAGAATTTTGCCCTTTTTCCGAAAAAAATAAAAGGTAAATATGCCGTACTGGCTCGTGTTGACGGGGTAAATAATTATATCATGTATTCAGATCGCAACACGCTTTGGAACGACCCGATCAAAATTCAAGAGCCTAAATATCCTTGGGAATTTACCCAGATCGGAAATTGCGGTTCCCCGCTTTGGACGGAAGATGGATGGTTGATTATTACCCATGGTGTTGGCCCCATGCGAAGGTACTGCATCGGCGCATCGCTGTTCGATTTGGACGACCCTACCCAAGAAATTGGAAGACTTTCAGAACCCTTACTTTCCCCTTTGGAAGAAGAACGGGAAGGTTATGTTCCGAACGTGGTGTATTCCTGTGGTTCAATGATACATAACAATAGTCTGATTTTGCCCTATGCCGTTTCCGATTATTCATCATCCTATGCCACTGTTGAAATGGCCGAGTTGCTGAAGGCAATAAAGGGATAAGCGGAAATTCTAGAATTTCAAATCCGAATTTCAAAATTTTCCTATTGCATCAATTCTGTGTAAACTTGAGCATACGCATCGGCCATGGTGTCGATTCCAAATTTTTCAAGTGCATGTGTCCGGCAATCCTGTGGTATTATTTCAGCCAATCTTTTAACCGCTTCGACCGCTTGGTCCATCGTATGGACGAGGTATCCCGTTTTTCTGTCCAATATCAATTCGGGCATGCTTCCCCTATTATAGGCGATAACGGGCGTACCGCACATCATGGCCTCGGCAACGCTCAGGCCGAATGGCTCGTCAAAAGTGATCGGATGTAACAACGCCTTTGCACCGCCCAGCAATCTGTTGCCTTCCTCTTGCCCTACGTTTCCCAAGTACGTCACATTCTTATCGTCCAATTTAGGGGCGATGTCCCTGCTGTAGTAATATTGGTTTTGGATAAGGCCCGCAATTTTGATGGGATAGTCACATCTTTTGGCAATTTCTATGGCCTCCGCAGTCCCTTTTTCCGGATGGATCCTTCCGTAGAACAGCAAATAGTCCTCCTTCGTTTCCTGAAGTTTAAATTTGGTGGAATCGATGCCATGGTAAATCGTACGATGGTAGTCCAGTTCGGGATGCCTGTCCGAATCGGATATGGAAATGTAGGCTGAATCAGGATTATATTTTTTGTAGACCGGAATAATTTTCTCGGAAGAAAACCCGTGAATGGTGGTTACCATAGGCGTTTTTATCAAACGGGAATAGGTAAGGGGCAGAAAATCGAAATGGTTGTGAACGATATCGAAATCTCCAGCCTGTTCCATCAAATTACTGATGTGTAGGCACTCCCAGACCTTGGCATCTACAATGATATCCTCAGCATAGGGCGTTGCGCATACTGACTGAAGTTTGCCCGAGGTAATTGAATCCCCGGTAGCGAACAAAGTGACATTCAGCCCTTTTTTTACGAGGGCCTCGGTAAGTACCGAGGCTACCTGTTCCCATGGCCCATAATTTTTGGGCGGTGTACGCCAAGCGATGGGCGATAGCATAGCAATTTTCATCGCTCCGGAAATTCTTCAAAAGCCATCCGCGCCAAAAGATAGCTTAAAGTCGATTCCGCCCCTTGGTTTAGGTTTACGTTGTGCAGTTCTAAGCCGTCATAACAGCCTCCCGTACAGGGATTGTAAATGGTCTGCTTTAAAGGGTTTTCCCCTAAAAACCAATTAAAGGCACCTTCCATCTTTTGATCGTATCCGGCGTCGGGAAATATTCTGTGGAAAAACCGCAATGCCAGAATGGTATAGGCCACATCGATGGGCTGTTCGCCGCCCTGGAATGCCTTATCCAATTTTTCGTCACTTTTCAACCAGCTCTTGTTCGATATCACACGTATGGTATTGCCCCTCATGATTTTGGATAATAGAAAATCGAATGCGGTTTTTGCGATCTTTCGATAGTCGCCATTGAGGGTCATCGCATAGGCCATAAGCATGGAATGTGGTAAAACGGCATTGCCGTAGGTCAGGTAGCTTTCGAACCAACTCCAGTCCTCCTTGGCTTCATGTCTGTACATTTGAACCAAACGATCGGCGAATTTCGTGACGAGAGGGTTCATGCATTTGCTATCAATGGCATAGCTATAATGGTAAAGCCCGTTGATAACAAAAGCCATACTGCGTGGGGAGTGAACATCTTCCATTTCCTTTATGGCCTCTTCAAAGACGAATCTCGCCCTATCCTCGATACCTCGGTACGTTTCGGGAAATTGCTTCGATATAGAAAGAAGGTAGCCCAATGCCCAAATGGCCCTTCCGCTGGCATCCTCCAAATTTTCGGGATGGTTCTGTGCAGTGAATTGAATGTCCTTGTCCACATAGTTTAAGAACGTTCCATCATACCGGAAACAACATTGTATAAAATTGAAATAGATCTTGATGTATTTTAGATCTGAGTCGCGGCCCGTCAACTGATAATGCTGGCAGAAGGCGATCAGGGCACGTGCGTTATCGTCCAGTGTATAGCCGCTTTCGATGTCTGGGCGGTTGATATTGGAAAATTGGATCATACCGACCTCCGTGGTCATATTTTTAATATGTTTAAGGTTCATTGGGGGCTTGCGGTATTTTAGTCGAATGCCCTTTCCGAGCTTCTCAAAAATTTTGGCATAGGCGATAGCGGCATTTTCCCAGGCCGACGCTGCGGAAGTGTTCAGTCCGTTCAGACTCAGTCTATGGCGGGCCCCATCGTTTTCGAGTAGTTGTATGACCTCACGTTCCAGTTGTTGGGAATCCTCAAAATCGAACACGATTCCTGAGTCGTTCTGTAAGACTTCGAGCGCATGCGGTATTGGGGTTGAAATTACCGGACAACCGCAACTCAAGGCATAGGAAAACGTTCCGCTGACAGCTTGATGGGGATCTTTTGATGTAAACAGGTAGATATCGGTCAGTTGCAGATATTCCAAAAGCTCATCCAACGGAACAAATTCGTTTACGAATCGTACCTGGTCCTTTATGCCCAGTTCATGGATTTTAGCTGTAAGAAAATCTCGGTAAACTTCTCCTTCTTCCTTCACAATGGTCGGATGGGTACGGCCTATAATCAAAAAGACGGTTTCTGGAAATTTCATAATAATAGTAGGAAGTGCGTTCAAGGTGGTCTCGATGCTTTTTCCAGGGCCCAAAAGGCCAAAGGTGCAGAGTACCTTCTTTCCCGACAGGCCATATTTCTCCTTTAGAAAATTCTTGTTTTCATAAGGTACCAAATGCGTGCCATGCGGAACGACCGTAATCTTATCGGCCCGTACACCGTACGCTTGGGTCAATATTTCAGCCGAGGTCTGCGTCATTACGATAATAGCATCGCTCAGGGAGGACATCCGCTTTACATTTTGTTTCAACTCTGGTGTCGGCTTTGGAAGAATGGTATGGAACGTTATAGCGATAGGTTTATCGAGGAACTCCAGAAATTCCAGAAAAGCATTTTCGCCGTTTTTGAAGAGGCCAAATTCATGCTGGATCAACACCATTCCAACATTGGGATCGGAATTGATTCGATGGGAGGCTCTTTGAAAGTCGAGCGCATTGTTAGTATTCAGCACGTGCTCTATATCTTTTGGATATTGATGCTGTTCGCTTTTTGATTCTAGCGGGAAGACCTTCAAAGTAAAACTTTGACCGAACTTCTTGGAGAGCGCCTGTTCGAGATCTTTAGAATACGTTGCAATACCGCACTGGCGCGGAGGATAGGAAGTCAAAAATATAATTTCCGATACCTGGGGTCCGGATTTTTTGACCCTTTTAGCTAATTCCTGAATCTTTCTTTTGTCAATTTTGGAACTATATGTTTTTTTTTCGCTAGGCCGTGCCTTCTTTTCCGTAATCGTTTCGTTGTCCATAGTAGAAATAGTTTATTACTGTTCATATTTTGGTAAAATCTTCGGGATCAAGTCTTGGGGTGCTGGTTCGGTATTAAAAGTAATGGCTATTAGAGAC
>JBARUM010000529.1:0-4279 GCA_049645725.1 Maribacter sp. | reverse complement strand
ATTGAGCGTAGTCAAAGATTCGTCCTTAGATGCCACTTTATTAAAATAGACATCAATGATCTGCTTGTACATAGGTTTCGTCAATGCAGAGCTCATCAAACAAATATCCACACCATCATGCGTGGTTTCAGAGAGGTAAGAACTGTAAATACCATCTATAAAAACTATCTTGTAGGTATCTATTTCATGAAGGAAATAACGTTTTACCTGTTTATATTCCAATGCATTTTCCTCTTTTGGAAAAATACTGAAGTCCACTTTTTGTAGACTATTGAGGGAGGTATATTTCCAGGCTTCCTCTTTCTTAGAAGGAAAACCTTTTTTTTCAAAATTCTTGATGGCCTCCGTACGAACGTCATGAACAGGGTGTTCAACGTCCACGTTGTTCTCAAACGCCATAAAGGAAGAAATTAATTTGTCTTTTAAATCCATTTTAATCGGTATTCCATAGTTAGTGATTAATAGTAAGTCTTAAAAACCGCCTACTGCAACTGCTGACTTATTTATACTACGGCCTCGTTCTTTATCCAATCGTATCCTTTTTCTTCTAGCTCCAATGCCAATTCCTTACCACCGGACTTAACTATTCTACCATTATGCAAAACATGGACAAAGTCCGGAACAATGTATTCTAGCAAACGTTGATAATGCGTAATTACAATCACTGCATTGTCCTTGCTTTTTAATTTGTTCACTCCATTTGCAACTATACGCAATGCATCAATATCCAAACCTGAATCGGTTTCATCCAGAATAGCAAGTTTGGGTTCCAACATGGCCATTTGAAAAATTTCGTTTCGCTTTTTCTCCCCACCGGAAAAGCCTTCGTTTAAGGAGCGTGATAAAAATTTCCTATCAATGTCCAATAATTCAGCTTTCTCACGAATTAACTTCAGCATCTGATTAGCAGGCATATCTTCTAACCCTTTTGCCTTTCTAGATTCAATTATGGCAGTTTTCATGAAATTAGTTACCGAAACACCTGGAATTTCCACGGGATATTGAAACGAAAGAAATACACCTTTGTGTGCTCTCTCCTCAGGAGAAATTTCTTCTAAATCCTCACCGTTCAAAGAAACGGCTCCTTTTGTAACTTCAAACTCCTCTTTTCCAGCTATAACAGAAGCCAAAGTGCTTTTACCTGAGCCGTTCGGCCCCATGATAGCGTGCACCTCGCCTGCTTTTACTTCTAGGTTTATTCCTTTTAGTATTTCCTTATCCTCTACTTGAGCATGTAGATCTGTAATTTTTAACATCATTTTTTACTTTAAATATTCTGGTGCCTTAGGCATCTTATTAAAATCTTCTTTTTGGTGTTGTAAATACACTTTAGCGTTCTTTTCCTTTGTAAATGCCTCAAAAGCCTCCATACTTGACAAAGTTTGATCAACATCAAAGTTAAAACTTGGAACGCGCCTATGCTCACGGTTCTCATATAGATGATATAAGTCTCCGGTCAACAAAGTTGGTCCATTTTCCGCTAAATCTAAATACAAAACCTGATGGCCGGGAGTATGACCTGGCATTAATTTAAGAACCACACTACCATCACCAAAGACATCAAAATCTCCCTTAAGTTTTTTTACATTTTTAAGCTCCTTAATGGCGTCATATAATCCAGCGTTTTCACTATTCCTAATTTGATCGCTTGTAACCATATCATATTCTACATCCTGAACCAGCCATGTGGCCTTATTAAGCACATTGGCGTGACCACTGTGATCAAAATGTGTATGCGAAAGTGCTAGGTAATCAATATCATCTGGTGTCATCCCAATTACTTTTAATTGGTTGATTACAGAATCCTTTCTTGAAATGGTGAAAGCCCCTCCCGGAGGAGTGATAGGCTCTGGAGATGCAACGAGACCTTCAGGAAGGCCAGCATCCCACATTAATGTTCCCTTTGGATGACTTATTACATAAAATGGATCAGCAAACTCTTTGGACTGACCTTGATAAGTGGTGTCTTGAGAAAACAATTCTAGATTGTTCACCATAACCGTGCCTCCACTAAACGTATACAGTTTTACATCAGGTTTCTCAGATTGCACAATCACTTGTTGCGCCTCCTTTTTAACCTCTTTACAAGAGAAAAAGGAAAGCATAAGCGTGAGTACAAGTAATATTTTTTTCATTTTCAAGTTTTATGTTTATTTTGGCTTGGTCTAGACTCGGCTACCATATTCGACTATGCTCAGTCACCATAGCAATGAACTTGCTGAACGTGACACTAAATAGCCGAGCGCCCACCTACCGGACCGGCAGAAAGCCGAAGCTATCCCACCGAACCTTCAAGACTTATTTCCAATAATTTTTGCGCTTCAACAGCAAATTCCATTGGGAGTTTATTCAAAACCTCTTTGCTAAAACCATTAACAATTAGGGCAATGGCCTTTTCAGTATCAATTCCTCTTTGGTTACAATAGAAAATCTGATCTTCACCAATTTTACTGGTCGTAGCTTCATGCTCAATCTGTGCTGATTTATTTTTAGCTTCTATATACGGAAAAGTATGAGCTCCACATTCATTCCCCATTAAAAGAGAATCACATTGAGAAAAATTTCTAGCATTCTCTGCCCTAGAACCTATTTGAACCAAACCTCTATAACTGTTTTGGGACTTTCCAGCGGACACACCTTTTGAAATGATGGTACTTCTGGTATTTTTTCCCAAGTGAATCATTTTGGTGCCGGTATCCGCTTGCTGAAAATTATTAGTCACTGCAATGGAATAAAATTCTCCAACAGAATTGTCTCCCTTCAAAATACAGGATGGATATTTCCAAGTTACCGCTGAACCTGTTTCTACCTGAGTCCAAGAAATTTTCGCATTCTTTTCGCAGATTCCCCTCTTGGTTACAAAATTGTAAACGCCACCCTTACCTTCTTTATTCCCTGGAAACCAGTTCTGTACTGTGGAATATTTTATTTCGGCATCATCCAGTGCAATAAGCTCCACAACAGCGGCATGTAGTTGATTTTCATCACGTGATGGTGCCGTGCAGCCTTCCAAGTAACTTACGTAGCTACTTTCATCCGCAACAACAAGGGTACGCTCAAACTGTCCTGTTCCGCCTTCGTTTATTCGAAAATAAGTTGATAGTTCCATTGGGCAACGAACGCCCTTTGGAATGTAGCAGAAAGAACCATCTGTAAAAACGGCCGAATTCAAAGCCGCATAAAAATTATCTGTTTTTGGAACAACGGTCCCCATATATTTTTTTACCAGTTCCGGATGCTCCTGTATTGCCTCGGAAATTGGCATGAATATAATTCCTTTTTCTGCTAATGTCTTTTGAAAGGTAGTTGCTACGGAAACGGAATCCACAACAATATCAACAGCAACATTTTGAAGCTTCTTTTGCTCATCCACTGAAATACCCAATTTCTTGTACATGGCCAATAATTCCGGATCCACATCGTCCAAGGTTTTGTTAGGATCCGATTTTTTGGGAGCGCTATAGTAACTTATTGCTTGGAAATCCGGTTTCTCATAACGCACATTGGCCCACTCTGGTTCTTTCATTTTTTCCCAAATACGATAGGCATCAAGTCGCCAGTCGGTCATCCATTGTGGTTCGTTCTTCTTTTTGGAAATAGCACGAACAATATCTTCGCTCAATCCTTTTGGAAAGGTATCCGATTTAAGGTCCGTATAGAAGCCATATTCATACTCCTTGGTTTCCAGTTCTTTTTTTAATTCCTCTTCAGTATATGCCATAAATTCTTTTAGTTAAGAGTTAAAATAGGTAAAAAGTTAACATCTAACCAGACCTTTTTCTAACATACTTAATATAATTAGCGAGCTTTTCTGAAACATTCATTACGTCATTCTTATAATCAGTCAACTCATCCGTTTTAAAAATATTCTATTTGCTCCTTTACTTTTAGCTTCTTACTTATAACGAAAAACTCTCCCCACAACCGCAGGTTCGTTGCGCATTAGGATTGTTAAAAACAAATCCTTTCCCATTTAACCCTCCGGAATACTCCAAAACGGTTCCCACCAGGTATAAAAAACTCTTCTTATCTACAATGATACGAACGTCATTGTCTTCAAAAACCTTATCGGTTTCTGTCATTTTATTATCAAAATCCAGTTCATAGGACAAACCACTACAACCGCCACTCTTTACACCTACGCGAACATAATCTTGAGCAGCATCAAAACCCTCCTCTGTCATTAGGTTGATGACTTTCCGTTTTGCCGTTTCCGATACTTGAATCATAGTTAAATAGATTTAATCTAAATAGTTTACAAATATACGGTATAAGTAGG
>JBARUM010000528.1:0-3102 GCA_049645725.1 Maribacter sp. | reverse complement strand
CCCTTATTGGCTTCAGTAAGTGTTCGAACACTTTCCAAATCATTATAAGCGGCCAGCAAAGTATCTTTCGCAGTTCCATTCGTTACACCCGGACTATTTGGGCTTCCAAAAGTAACTGCCCCACTTCCGGCTTGGATTAAAAAAGAATCGGAATGCCCATGGTAACAACCTGCAAATTTTATAATCTTGTCCTTACCCGTGTAACCTCTTGCTAAACGCACTGCACTCATACAGGCCTCTGTTCCGCTATTTACAAAACGGATTTTATCGATATTCGGAACCATGGACACGGCCAACTTTGCCAACTGTGTTTCAATTTCCGTTGGCATGCCGAAAGAGGTTCCCTTCTTAGCTTTTTCGACGACAGCATTAATTACCGGTTCATAGGCATGTCCTAAAATTAATGGACCCCAAGAAGCTATATAATCAATTAGCCTATTACCATCCTCATCATATAAATAGGCGCCTTTTGCCTCCTTTACAAAAATAGGTTCTCCTCCAACAGCCTTAAAGGCCCTAACAGGTGAATTAACACCACCGGGAATATATTGCTTGGCCTCTGAGAACAGAGCGCTACTTCTTTTATAAATCATTGCTACTTGTTAATGTTGGCACCTTTTACCAAAAGTTTTTGACCAATGGAGAGATTCGTATTTCGCAGATTGTTCATCCGCTTCAGTTCGTCTACGGAGACATAGTATTTTCTAGATAGAGAATATAAGGTGTCTCCCTTTGAAACAATATGCAATACATCTGCCTCTGCAACAACAACCGGTTCATTTCTATAGCCTGCCTTGGTTACTTCTTTGTCGTACTTATATAATTGGTGCTTTTCTATAAGATAAATGAGCTTTTGAGGGTATTTTATATCAGTAGCATAACCTGCCTTTCTAAGCCCTTTTGCCCAACTTTTATAGTCGGTATTCTTGTAATCAAAAAGGAAAGCGTAGCGTGATCTGGTAGTTAGAAAGATACTATGGTCCCGAAATGAGAACATAGGATGGTTGTACTTTCTAAAACATTCCCCTTTCTCATCATCATCATGAAAATCATAATCACCTTGCCAGCCTTTGTGACATTTAATCCCAAAATGATTATTTGTCTTTAAAGCCAGCTCGCCCTTCCCATAACCACTTTCTAAAAGACCTTGAGCCAATGTTATACTGGCGGGAATTCCGTAAGCTTTCATTTCCAACTGGGCGACTTCAGAGAAGGTCTCTATATATTCCGGAATACTCTCTATCTTAAATTTGATGAACTTTCCAGAATCAGAAGGCGAAAACGTATCGGTATTTGTAGTAGATGATTGGGGCTTTTTCTTATTACGTTCTGAAAGTACATTTTTAGAACGTAAATTATCAGAGTAGGCTTTTTTGGATTTGCATCCTAAAATAAAGATACCCAACACCAATAAAAGTAGTAATCTCTTGTTCATATATTCAACAAAGGTAAATTTTTCTTTTTCAGTACCATATTCATACCAGCAATTCCTTGAAGTCCACCAGTATGAATGGCCAATATTCTATTGCCGGATACAAAATTATCATTCTTAATCATATCCAACAACCCAAATAGCATTTTTCCGGTATAGATAGGGTCTAACGGAATTCCTGTTTTTTTCTTAAAATCATTTATAAAATGGACCAAGCGTTCAGGAACTTTCCCATATCCCCCAAAATGATAATTGGTCTGTAATTCCCAATTTTCTTTGGTAGTAATGGCTTCAATTTTATTCTTTAAAAAATTTCCTTTTAAAGCCGAAAAACCAATAACTTCTTGATTTTTATAAGAAGAGTTTATTAATCCAGCAATAGTTCCTCCAGTGCCTACACAAGTGGTAATAATATCAAATTGCCTATCATCCTCCGTTAGTATTTCTTCACAACCTTTTACCGCCAAAGTATTGGTACCTCCTTCGGGAAGGGTATAAAAACTGCCAAATTCTTGTTTTAATGTTTGAATAAAAGTGATATTCTCTTTAGTACGATACTTATCGCGTGAAACAAATTTAAATTGCATGCCTTTCTTGTGCGCCTGCATCAAAGTAGGGTTTTGCTCCCATTTTTGCTCCAGCTCTTCCCCTCTAATTACCCCTATAGTTTTAAACCCATTTTCTCTTCCCGCTACGGCTACCGCCAAAATATGATTTGAAAAGGCACCACCAAAGGTTAGTAGCGTTTCCAAACCTTTTTCTTGAGCATAAATGATGTTATACTTGAGCTTTCTGTATTTATTGCCAGAAATTAATG
The DNA here is from genome assembly GCA_049645725.1 of Maribacter sp. Lineage (GTDB taxonomy): Bacteria > Bacteroidota > Bacteroidia > Flavobacteriales > Flavobacteriaceae > Maribacter. The sequence continues at coordinate 853 of JBARUM010000528.1, read as the reverse complement.
GATGTATTAGGTCCTCGCGTTTAAGGGCTAAAGTGATGTTTTTTTCCTTAAGAACAGGGAGATATATGTATTGGTTTTTACTTTGCAACCCAGGCGTTTTTCAACGATAAAGGTATTTAATAAAGCTAAAGGTGCTACGCTCTTGCAAATAATCAGGATTTCCTTCATTTGCATAAGCCTCTCTTTCAAAACTTATATTCTGATAAGCGCGATAACTATCTAAATACCAAACAGTACGAAATGACCATTCCAAAAAGTATAATATGTAAAATGGTAAAATAAGTAATTCCTGTTGTTGTTTTAGGTGAATTTTCTCATGATTAATGAGAACTGTATCATTTTTTAAAGAATTACTCTTTATAAAAATGAACGGCCAAAGAGAAAGACCAACGTAGTTTTTGTAAAAGAAATGTTTAAAAACCAATATCATAAAAAGGTATTTGGTTGGTCCGCTACAAAGATAAATGTTAAAGTTGATAGTGAGATAAATCCTTGATTTTCTTGCCAACAATACCGTTGAAAGGGAAAAAAGCTTCTCACTCCCCTAAGGATGTAGCTTTAGAAAATATGACAAGATAGGTTATCAACAGAAAACAACTAACTTTATCTTAGCGTTTTATCCAAAAAATGAATGAAAAAGATAATACCAATTGAGAAGGGTGATTTTTATTGGTCAGAAGAGGGTTATCGCGTCTTTACAAAACAGTTTCACCTAAAAAGGGGCTATTGTTGTGAAAGTGGTTGTAGACATTGCCCCTACGGGTATGACCGTAAAGCCGATCAATAATAAAATTCAAAGGTTTCGGCATGATTTTTGATATTTATAATTAAAAAATAGTATACAAACAGTAAA
>JBARUM010000527.1:0-2869 GCA_049645725.1 Maribacter sp. | reverse complement strand
CCTACGTAGAAATCTATTTCCGCATCTGAAGGATTTTGTGCTTTTTTTCCGAAAATCTCAAAATCGGCATCATAGGCTCTGTCCAATTCCATTTCAAATATTTTAGACCATTGGTTAACGACCAATCCTTGCATTAAGTCTCCTTTTGCAGTTGTCTTGGTGTATGTTCCTCCACTAAATGATTTACCAACCATTCCGTTGGGAATATTGTCCAAATTTTCAAATTTGCAACCAAGTATTGGCGTATAAGGTTTTGTATGGTCGCCTTCATAGTCCGTATAAAGTGAATAAATTTCATTATCAACTTTATTAGGGATTTTTTCCAAAATACTCTCGGACATAAACTTACCCCAAAGTTCTGCAATTTCTTTGCTTGCCTGTCCATTCTCGTTTGTTGTTCTAATCGAGATTCCAATAATGTTAAAAGGTTCAATTTTTACTGTTTGCATTTTTTAAATTTTATGATTTAATGTAAAAGTAGATTGACCTTGTGCTAAAGGTGTGTCAGGGGTGTTTTTATATTTTTCACTACATTTTTCGAGGTATTCTTGCAAAGTCATTTTATGAGGTTCAAAATGATTTCCCAAAACTTCCATTTTTTGGATGAAATCAAGACGGAACGCTCTAAAATCATTTCTTAATTTGCAAAAGGCGATAAGTACTCAATTGTCCTTTGTAGTGTAAAGTGCAAACGGTTCGATTTCTCTTTGACTTTGCCTGTTTTCCAATGACAGGTAGTCAATTTTTATCGTTTGATAATTTGATATTATAGATTGAAGTTGTATCAGAAAATTGTTTGTCTTTTCGTTTTCACGATTATTGCGTACCTGTATTCTGTTTGTTAGCAATTCGGCTTTTTCCTTTTGGTCGTACTTTAAGACTGATTTGTTTTTTATTATTGCACTTTCGTATTGTTCAGTTAAAGATTGGTCTTTATTTTTTCTGATTAGCCGTTCCGCTGTTATTAGGGCGTTAGCCTCTTCTTCGGTAAACATTACTGGCGGAAGTTTGTAACCCTCTAAAATAGAATAGTCTTTTCCTTCTTCCGTCACAATTGGAATTTCCGACTTCTCAAGAGTTCGGATGTCCCGATAAACCGTTCTAATACTTACATTATGTTTTTCAGCAATATCCTTTGCGGTTACAATCCTTTTCGATTGTAATTGGGTTAGGATTGCTGTCAATCTTGCAAGTCTTGGTTTTTCTTTGTCCATTTGGTTTTTATCAGTTTTTGGCTAAACATTGTTTGCAATAGTTATTCTATTTCCTTTACAGTTTTTCTCTTGCAAAAAATGAATGAAGTTAGTAGTAAAATCAAAGCAATAGGAGGCGAAAAGTAATCTGGAACTGGAGTATCTAGTTCTGCTAAAAAAGCCAATAAGAAAAGAAAGAAAAAACCGCTATGAATAAATTAGGAGTCCATTTTACTGAATGGTAATATTGTCTCCTTTATGAGTTTAGTTTCTGTTAGTGGTCTTATTGAAATGTTTAATGAAAGGCTTTAAGGACAAGGTGTCACTCAGGGTTTTAAATTTCAAAGATTGAGGAAGGGGAATGATTGTGTGAATAAGTATGTGAATCACTTCACGAGGATCAAAGTTTTATTAGCATCTAAAAAAGTCAGTTCGATTTGTTTTTGGAAATTTGAGTCGATCCCATAGAATTGTGACTTTCTAGTTGAAGTGCCTGTTTTACGTGTCGAGAAAATGATTAGATCATTCTGAATTGCTATTATATGTGGGTTGTCAACAGTAATCTTATCAATCGTATTGAGGTCATCGTTCAGTTTTAAAATGCTTGATTTTGTTGTCAAATAGATATTGTTTTCACTATCCCAAAAACTGTTAAAGCTACTAATATCAAGATTTTTCTGAACTGACACCACAGAGTAAAAACTATTTTTTCTCAGCTTTAATACATTGCTACCAGAGCCTTCAACGGTTAACATTTTTCCTTTATTTAGGCTAGAGTAACTGCTAATCGGAGCAAAAGAGTATTGGTTTACTTCTCTTGAACTCTTGTTTATCTTGGTTGAGATAACTTCCTGATTACCTTCTGTTAGGATTTCTATAAATGAGTTGCTCTCAATAATGTCAATAGGTCTCGCTGTGGACTCATAAGTATAAACGGTATCATAAATACCGCTGCTTACATTATAGTCAAACAATATTTTGCCGCTTACGCCTATTATTTGATTATCATTGAGCAAAGACCAGAAATCAATGGTTGTATGATTAATTTGTTTGAGTTCATTAAACTGTTGATTTTTAAAGTCATATCTGATGAATTTTGTCCAGTAAGCGATGCCTTCCATTTCATTATTTTCAGTCAAGCTAATGATCAAGTACTGTCTGTCTTTGGAAAACTGTACTGGTGAGTTCCCGTAAAGTGCGTTAAACCGAGCTAAGGTAGGATAACCTTCAAATTGTGTTAGGTTGATTATTTTCGTTTCTCTTAGTGCAAGATCCTCTGTCATGTAATGCAAATAAATGCTATGAGAGGAGTATTCTCCAATTATCATTTCCTGAGCATGACTGAAATAATTAATGCTTAATAAGGCTAAGATGATGATAACTTTCATTAATAATTATTGATCATTAAACCGTCTATTTTAAAATCTCATCCAGCACATCGAAAGCTTCTTCGGTGCTGCCTACAAAACGTTTGATAATTTTGCCTTCAGGGTCAAGAATAAACTTGGTTGGAAAACCTGCTACATTAAGCTGTAATACAAGGTCCTGTTCTCCGTTTTGCGCAAGAACCTGTTGCCAATCGTAGCCATTCTTATCGAGAAAAGTCACCATTTTCTCCATACTATCACCACTATTTACTCCAAGTATGGTGAGTTGATCTTTGTACTTTTCTTTGT
>JBARUM010000526.1:0-10978 GCA_049645725.1 Maribacter sp. | reverse complement strand
CTGCTTCTCTTATCAATTACGTAAATCAGACCAATCGTAAAATTGCCTATTTCTTTGACGCCATTAAGAACGAGGATTTCACTCTTCGTTTTCCAGAAAAGTTAAGTGTAAAATCATTAGAGGAATTAAACCATAGCCTGAACATGCTTAATAGTATGATACAGGACATTCATCTTAAAAAGCAGGCGCAGGAACAGTATTATCAAGAAATACTTAGACAGACGGACATTGGTATATTTACCATTAATCCAAAGGGTCATATCTTATATGCCAATCCTACAGTCCAAAATCTTTTAAATTATAGACCCCTAAACCACGTAAAACAATTGAACCAAGTTGATAGCAACCTCTATCAACTTTTTGCAGGTTTAGAACCCTTTGATAATACCATTTTTCAATTGGGAAACGAGCGTGGCAAAAGAGAGTTAAGCTTAAAATGTACGCCTATTATCATTGAAGGACAACGTTTATTACTCGTAGTGGTCCACGATATTCATAAGGAGTTGGACGAAAAAGAAACAGATTCCTGGGTAAAACTTATTCGAGTGCTTACCCACGAAATAATGAATACGATAACACCTATTACATCCATTTCGGAATCTATATTAAAATACTTCAAAAAAGGTAACAAACTTTCTTCCCCCACAGATTTCACGTCAAATCAGGTCAAAAATACAGCTAAAGGACTGGAGGTCATTAAAAACCAAGGTAATGACCTAATGAGCTTTGTGCAGTCGTACAGAACCTTTCTAAGTGTACCCGAACCTGATAGAGAATTAATTTCGGCCATTAAATTATTGGAGAAAGTGAAATTTCTTCTAGATGAACAAAAACCGGAGAGAACTGTAACTATTGAGGTTTTGGTATTCCCAGAAGATCTGGAAATTTTTGCGGACGAAAAGCAAATTACCCAAGTACTGCTGAACCTAGGCAAAAATGCAAAGCAATCACTTCAATATTCGGATGAGGGTAAAATTCAATTTAGGGCAGGAATAAATGATATGGATAAAAAATATATGCAAGTCGTAGATGACGGTCCGGGAATAACCCCTGAACTCATTGATGAGATTTTCGTACCCTTTTTTACAACCAAAAATACAGGGACCGGTATTGGACTAAGTCTATCCAAACAGATTATGCGGCTACATGGCGGAAGTATTGGTGTAGTTTCACGAGAAAATACCGTATTTACATTGACCTTTGATTAGAATGGTTGCTAAAAAGGGAATAGAATCCCTTCATTTATTTTATTTCTTTCCAAGGATCCCAAAAGTGTTTATCTAAATCTACTATTTGATTGTCCAGCACCTCTATTCCTTCGTTTTCTAATAATTGTTGCATAAGATTGGTACCATCAAAATGGTGTTTTCCTGTTAATAATCCCGCTTTGTTGACTACTCTGTGAGCGGGAACATCTTCCATCTTGCCTGCGCCGTTCATGGCCCAACCCACCATTCTTGCACTTCTGGCCGCTCCTAAATACTTTGCAATGGCGCCGTAGGAGGTAACACGACCTACCGGAATCTGTTTGGTAACTTCGTATACTTTCTGAAAGAAATTTTGATTTTCCGGTTTCATAATTACTTTGTTACGTTTTATTAAAAAATCTAACCGCTGTAATCACAAATAGCACTACCATTAAAGCGCTTAATATATAATTACTGTTCTTTGAAAACCGATTAGTTTTGCGCTGCATTTTATTAAAATAAAAGGCATATAAGTACATTACCAAAAAGGTTCCCAAACCGGCCGCAAGAATAAAAAACACTTCATCCATAACCTGATAATTCATAAATCCTTGCTGGTTGAAAATTGTATTCAATCCACTATAATAAGGAATGGTAAGTAAGTTAATGGCTGCCAATAAAATACCTTTTGTAAAACTTCCGCGTTTTTTACTCCTAACGAATTCCATAGGTTTGGTGTTCTGTTTTCTTGCCTTAATAAAGAAATACACCGCTAACACAGCAAAAACTATCAAGGCTATCTGTAAGAGCAATGTTATAACATCAGGATTCCTTAAAAGATATTTGGTAATCCGAACAGAGATGTATGCCTGAATCATAACGGTAACCGAAACACCGAGTCCAAACATAATTCCGTTTGCTTTTCCCCTTTCTACACTGGTCTTAGCAGCATTCATATTTAATAGCCCCGGCGGAACGGTCGCTAAAAAAGCGGCCGAAAAAGTGGCAAAAAAAAGAAGGAGCAAATGTGTCATTTGGTTAATTGATCCTAAATTGGATATAGGTTATTGGTTTACCCTTTTCAAGATACTGATTTTCATAGAAAGTCTGTATTTCTATAACCTCCGCTGGGCTACCTTCGTTTTTATACACATCATGATTGGCATACAGCACTTCAAAACCTAACCCATGCAACAAACCTAATGTGTAACCGTGCATAAATTCGCTATCGGTCTTTAGGTGAACAGTACCTTTGGGCGAAAGTATTTTTCTGTATTTTTCCAGAAACGATTGGTTGGTCATCCTATGTTTGGTGCGCTTATATTTTATTTGTGGGTCTGGAAAGGTTATCCATATCTCAGAAACCTCGTTTTGAGCGAAAAGTAAATCCGTTAGCTCAATTTGGGTTCGTAAAAAAGCAACATTCTCTAGGTTTTCTTCAAGCGCGGTCTTGGCACCTCTCCAAAATCTGGCTCCCTTTATATCTATTCCTATAAAATTCTTGTTGGTATTTCTTTTAGCAAGACCAACAGTATACTCCCCTTTACCACAACCCAACTCCAAGACGATTGGGTTGTCATTTCCAAAATGTTCGTTCCATTTCACTTTTAGTTTAAACCCTTGTTGGATTTCTTCCCTTGAAGGTTGAATTACATTTTGGAATGTCTTGTTTTCCTCGAATCTTTTAAGCTTGTTCTTGCTTCCCACAACTACTTTTAAAAATATGGGTAAAGCTACTAAAATTCAATATTGAAGGCAGTATGAACGGTTAAGCTATTTTTGATTTACTTTTCTCCAGGGTAAAGGAAAATTCCGAACCAACGTCCTCAACACTTTCAATATAAATCTTCTCACCGTGTGCCTCTATAATATGTTTAACAATCGCCAGTCCCAGACCGGAACCACCTTCTCTCCTACTCCCACTCTGATCAACCCTATAAAAACGTTCAAATAATCTTGGGATATGCTGTTTAGGTATTCCTTCACCATTATCCGTAACCCGTATAATAATCTTATTCTTTACAAGGTTCTCTACACTAACCTCCGTTGTGCCATCGTCGTTACCGTATTTTATGGAATTTACCAGGAGGTTCGTGAGCACTTGCTGAATTTTCTCCTTATCCGCAAATACCTGTATAGGCTCATCATAATTGGTGTCAAAAGTCAAAATAATATTCTTTTTCGCAGCTTTCATCTCCAAAAGTTCGAATACACTTTCTATGAGCTCTAAAATATTAAAAGTGGTCTTTTCCAAGCTTAGGTCTCCAACTTCCAGCTTGGTAATCAAATCTAAATCCTTTACAATATAGATAAGGCGATCTACCGCTTTGTTGGCCCTGGCAATATATTTCTTCCGCACATTTTTATCATCAATGGCCCCGTCTAAAAGTGTTTCCAAATAGCCCTGTACCGTAAATAATGGTGTTTTTAATTCGTGCGAAACATTCCCTAAAAAATCCTTACGATATTCTTCTCGGATTTTTAACGTGTCAATTTCAATTTTTTTGTCCTGAGCAAATTTTTCAATTTCGGCCGTTAAGGTCCTCATGTCCGTAGTTATGGGGTCAGAAGAAAGAGAAGAAGACTCCAATAAAGCCACATCGTCGTAGATTTTTTTTATTCTTTTATAGATGAATTTTTCTATACGAATCTGTAGTATACTAAAAGATATTATAAACGTGAAAACTACAATGGCTAGAAGCAAATACCAGCTTAACAGACTAAAAAATAAAAGAAGGATAATCAAACAAAGTAATGTGCACAACGTAATATAAATCGCCGAGCGGAAGGCAAACCTATAAGATCTCTTAGAACGAATGGCCATTAGAGTACAAACTTATATCCTACCCCTTTTACCGTTTTAAAATGATCTTCTCCAATCTTTTCTCTTAGCTTTCGAATATGCACATCTATAGTACGACCACCAACCACAACTTCGTTGCCCCAAACCTTATCTAGAATAACCTCTCGTTTAAACACTTTACTGGGTTTAGAAGTAAGCAATGCCAACAGTTCAAATTCTTTTCTTGGTAGAATTATTTCTTTTCCACTTTTGACAATTTTATACTCCTCCCTGTTTATAATAATATCCCCGACCTGAGTAATGTCTTCCTGCGTATTTTCTTCCTTTTTTACCCTTCTAAGTAGTGCATTTACCTTGCTCACAAGTACCTTTGGCTTTATGGGCTTCGTAATATAATCGTCGGCTCCGGCATCAAACCCTGCAACTTGAGAATAATCCTCGCCCCTTGCAGTCAGGAAAGTAATAATCGTATTTTCAAGTCCACTTGTCCTTCGCATTAGCTCACAGGCCTCTATACCATCCATCTCTGGCATCATTACATCTAGAATAACAAGATGTGGTAGCTTCTTTTTGGCTTTGGCAACACCATCCGCACCATTCTTAGCCGTATATACATCATATCCTTCGGCAGATAAGTTATAGCTTATTATTTCTAGAATATCCGGCTCATCATCTACTAAAAGTATCTTGATGTCTTTCTTTTTCATTTGTGGTTTTTATTTGGCTTTTCCAATCCATAAGTAACCTTCATTTCAATGTCTTGGCTATACATTTTAAACAATTGTAAACCTATTTTATGGTGTTTGTTGCGTAGTTATTTCATCAAAAATACTCATAATACCATTATCCCTGAGTCACTTAACATTGATTTAATATAGTAACATTTAGGTAACATTAATAAAATAAAGGTTTAACATGGGGATAACCCCGCTTTTACACCTTCGAACTTTCTTTGCGACATATTCAACTATTGAAAATAACAGAATTATGAAAATTAAAAATCCAGTAAGTATGAAACGTTTTTTTTCCATCTTAGCTTTCAGTTTAGCCCTAATATTCGTGGCATGCGACGATGATGATCCGATAGCTCAAAACACAGATTTTGATGCTGACGGTATAGAGGATAGTTTGGATAACTGTCCCTCCAATCCAAACGCAGATCAAGCTGATACCGATGGGGATGGTATAGGAGATGTGTGTGATCCTACTCCCGGAACAGGAACAACCCCAGTAGGACAGACAGTAGTAGTCGATAGCGACGTAACCACTGATACAACTTGGTCTTCAGATTCCATATATACATTAGCCGGAAGAATAAGAGTCACTTCCGGAAGTACGTTAACAATAGAACCTGGAACGATTATCAAAGCTAATCCAGGGACAGGAACCAATGCATCTGTGTTGATAGTTGCAAGAGGAGCTACCTTAGTTGCTGATGGGACGGCTACAGAGCCTATAATTTTCACATCTGTAGCTGACAATATCGCTTTTGGCTCAACTGCAGGGACTAATTTAGATCAAGATGACAGAGGTCTTTGGGGCGGTTTAATAGTTTTAGGCAGTGCTCCCGTTTCTCTTGCAGGTGATGCTACTGAAGCTCAAATAGAAGGTATTCCCGCTAGTGATACAAGCGGTCTCTATGGAGGTTCTGATCCTGACGATGGCGCTGGTACAATTATTAACTATGTTTCAATACGTCATGGCGGTGCGTTAATTGGCGAGGGTAATGAAATCAATGGTCTCACACTAGGTGGCGTGGGTACAGGAGCCGTAATATCTAACATAGAAGTTGTTGGGAATGTTGATGATGGTGTTGAATTCTTTGGTGGTACCGTAAACGCCTCCAACATATTTGTATGGGCCCAAGGTGATGACGCTATCGATATTGATCAGGCTTATTCCGGAACAATAGATAACGCTATAGTTGTACTAGGTGATGCGTCGGATCATGCCTTAGAAATAGACGGTCCTGAAGGAAGCGCTACTGGTTCATTTACACTTACCAATATTACTTTATTTGGCAATGCCAATACAACTAATGGTGAGTACGCTGACTACAGAAGCGGCGCAACAGGTTCTACGTCAAACGTTTATGCAACTGGATTTCCTGTAGGAAAAGATGTTGAGCTCGATAATAACGGTGTTTCTCAGAATTTCTTAGACGGGGATTTAATCTTTGCTGCCTGGGAAATAGTAGGTGCTGGAAACGAAATTTTCTCGGAAAAGGTAGGTTGTGCTCAAAACTGTGATGATGAGGATGACATTAATGACGATGATATTGATGAGCTTCCGATTATTTTAGATCCTACCTTCACCGAGAGAGCAGCCACTTGGACAACTACAGTTGAAGCAGGTTCTCAAACCGTTGGTGCTACAACATCTGAATTTAGTTGGACTTATTCCAATGTGAAAGCTGGTCTTGGCTTCTAAACGACAACATATTAAAATTCATTTAAAATATAATTGCTCGCCTTTTAAAAAGGCGAGCAATTCATTTGTTTAAAGAATAGAATAAAACTAAACTCAATGAAGCATAAAATACTTTTACTACTCGCTCTAGTTTCAATTACTACAATTCAATTCATTCAAGGACAAAGAGGTATTGTTGCTGGAACCGTAAATGATGGCGAAATAAACGATGTTCTTCCTTTTGCCAATATTGTTGTCAAAGGTACTACGACGGGCACCACTTCTGATTTTGATGGCAAATACAGTTTAGAACTGGAGCAGGGAACCTATGCCATACTTTTTTCATACTTAGGATATGAAACCAAAGAAATAACTGATATTGTTGTTAAATCTAACGGTGAAGTTATAATTGATGTAACCTTGAATGCGGCTACAAATCAATTGCAGGAAGTTGTGGTCACTACAACGGTATCAAAAAATACAGAAGCATCCGTTCTAAATTTACAAAAACAATCTGTTGCTTTGGTAGACGGACTTTCTATTCAAAGCATTAAAAGGAGTGGAGCGAGTGATATTGCAAGTGCAGTAAAAAATGTGCCTGGAGTTTCTGTACAGGGTGGGAAGTTCGTTTATGTAAGAGGTCTCGGAGATCGTTACACGAAATCTATTCTAAACGGCGTAGACGTTCCCGGTCTTGACCCAGATAGAAATACCTTACAACTAGACATTTTCCCAACGAATATTTTAGATAATATCATCGTTGTAAAATCTGCCACTGCAGATCAACCAGCAGATTTTACAGGCGGTGTAGTTGACATTGTCACAAAAGACTTTCCAACAAAAGCCGAATATACCTTCTCAGCAGGAAGTTCATATAATTCTGAGATGCACTTTAATGATAATTACTTGAACTATGGTGAAAGTAAATCCCAGTTTTTAGGTTTCGATAGCGGTAAAAGAGATTTGCCCATAGCAAGTAATGAGTTAATTCCCATCCCGCAAGCTAGTGACTTCGCTGTGATTACCGTTAGACGTCTAACAGAACGATTTGACCCTGAATTAGCTGCAAAAAGAAACCAAAGTGGTGCTGATTTTAATTTTGGGTTTACCGCAGGAAATCAATATAATCTTAATGAAGATGGTACTAAACGAATTGGATATCAAGCTTCGGTTTCTTATAGAAACACTACTGAGTTTTTTGAGGATTATATTGACGGACAGGTCTTTAGATATGATGTAAGCGACCCTTCACGATTTGAACTTCTATCAGATCGAACCCAGAGTGGAGATTTGGGAGTGAATAATGTATTATTAACTGGTTTAGGTGGTATTGCTATAAAGACCGAACGCTCAAAATATAAATTGAACGTATTACATATACAAAACGGTGAATCTAAAGCATCTATCTTAACGCAATCGAATTTGCTAATTAATTCTAACAGAAGTAAAAGAGATATATTAACGTATACCCAACGCGGTATCACAAATGTACTATTAAACGGTCTACATACTAATGAGGATGCCACTTGGACTACGGAATGGAAGATATCTCCAACACAATCTAAAATATTCGATAAAGATTTTAGAGTGACTCCTTTCAGAATTAACGAATCTGATGGATCATTTATCATTAGTCCCAGCGAATCAGGAGATGTAACCCGTATCTGGAGAGATTTGGAAGAGATTAACCTTGCAGGTAGACTGGATTTTACCAGAAAGCATACTTTCTTTCAAAGAGATGCCAAATTAAAATTTGGTGGCGGATATACGTTTAAAAACAGGGAATTTATAGTAGATCAATTCAACCTACCTACGCAACCTGCAAATTTTAGTTCAAGATTTAACGGTGATCCAGATCTGGTTCTTGCACCTGAAAGTATCATTAATACCAATACGGGGGACGGTACTTTTGTACAAAGGGTGTCTGGCCCTTCCGACTCATTTGATTCTGATATTACCATTGCTGCCCTTTATCTCTCGGAAGAATTTAAGCTATCAGATAGATTTAATGCTATAATCGGATTAAGAGCGGAGCAATTTGAATTAAAGTTTACCGGAAGCTCACAATCAAGAGGAGAATTTGATAATGAAACCATTTTGGATGAATTGGATTTTTTCCCATCTGCGAACCTTATTTTGGATTTAAATGAGGATGGGAATAGAAAAATAAGAACATCCTATGCTAGAACAACTGCTCGTCCTTCATTTAAGGAGGCTTCTCTAGCTGAAATCTTCGACCCTATTTCTGGTAATTTCTTCATAGGAAATTTAGATTTAAGGCCTACCTATATTAATAATTTTGATTTAAGGCTTGAAAATTATGGTGAAGGAACTGATTTTTTTGCCATCAGTGGTTTTTATAAAAGCTTTAATGACCCAATAGAACTAACGTTCTTTAGAGCAGCTACAGGACAGATAACTCCGCAAAATTTAGGAGACGCCACTGTCATTGGAGGTGAAGTTGAATTAAGAAAAGATTTAGGTTTTATTCCTGGTCTTCAAAATTGGTATTTTAATACCAACATCTCGATAATAGAATCCAATCAAACATTTGCCGAACCAGAAAGAGATGCAAGAGAGGATAATTTAAGAGAAGGGGAAGTATTAGGAGACTCAAGACAATTACAAGGGCAGTCTCCGTTGTTGGTAAACTTTGGCCTAGGTTACAATAATAGGGATAATGGATGGCAAGGTGGTCTTTTTTACAATGTTCAAGGAAAAACATTGGAAATTGTTGGAGATGGAAATATTCCAGATGTGTTTACACGACCTTTTCACAATATGAGACTAAACTTGAGTAAAGAATTTGGAGAGAATAAGAACAGTAAAATAACGCTTGCCTTTTCAAATATCCTGAACGATGAAATAGAGAGTTTTTATAGTACTTTTGGGGCAGAAGATAGAATCTACTCAAGAAGGAATCCAGGTCAAGCAATTTCTTTAAGTTATAGTTATCAATTCTAATAAAAATTTCATCTTATAAATATTAAAAAGCCCGTTCCGATAGCTATCTCGGATGGGCTTTTTTACCTTTCATCGAATAATTTGAAGAAAGCTCCTATGCTATTGACATTCAGGGGCTATAATTCCTATCTTTGTACCATAGCATTTGTAACCAGCTATATATGAAGCACCTTTACCTAGTCGTTTTCTTCTTATTTGCATCCTTCAGTTACGGTCAAAACACCGGAAACAATGGGGATATAGACGGTTTTCAAATCTACCCAAACCCGGTTACCAACGGTAAGGTTTATATTACAACTGCTCAGAATAGTCCAAAAAAAATTATGATTTATGATGTTTTAGGTACTTTGGTTCTTAAAACAACCATTCTTGGAAAAGAACTAAGTCTTGCCGATTTAGACGCAGGGGTTTACGTCCTACGTGTTTTTGAAAAAGATAAAATGGCTACGCGTAAACTCATCGTAAAGTAGTAGTCCAAAGTATTCCCATTCAGTACACTTTTTTATATTTACCAATCGATAATCTACCAATAATATCGGTGAATTACCAGACCTATCTTATTGACATACAAATTATTAGATTTCACAACATTTTTCCTACCTCCCTTTAGCATATAAGTACCTTTATAGTGTTGATCCCAAATCAATACAAAATGAAGAAAATCTACTTAATGCTATTTATGGCTTTCTCTATTGGTGTTTATGCCCAAGATACCATTGATTTCAGAAATCTTAAAAATGATGAAATCACAGGATTTAAGTTATACCCAAATCCAGCTACGGCAAATGTGGTCTATGTGACAACGGATAAAAATGACACCAAAGAAATACGTATCTATGACGTTTTTGGAGAACTGGTTTTAACGGACAGAATTTCTTCTAAACTGTTAAACATATCCAGACTTTCGCCTGGTGTATATGTAGTTCAGGTAACCGAGAATGGTAAATCCATTAACAGAAAATTGGTGGTCAAATGATTCCATTTAACATTTAATATATTATTTCTATTTGACATTTTTTTAAATTTCCTTTTCTACCGGGTTCAGTACCTTTGTATCAACTTTGCAACGGGATGAATTACCAGAGAATTTTTGATATTAAATCAGACGCGGAATTTTTATCCGTAACCCTAAATGTCTTTAGGCATCAATATAAAAATAATCTGGTCTACAAAGAATTTTGCAACCATTTGGGAGCTAACCCTGCAAACGTTCTGTCATTAGAAACAATTCCCTTTTTACCCATTCAATTTTTCAAATCCAAAATAATACTAAGTAGCCAAGATGAACCTGAGATTATTTTTACCAGCAGTGGAACCACAGGGTCTTCTACCAGCAAGCACTTCGTAACCAATTTGGCCATATACTGTAAAAGTTATACTCGTACTTTTGAGCAATTTTATGGAAACCCTATCGACTATTGTATTCTTGCTTTATTACCTTCCTATCTGGAGCGTGAGGGTTCGTCCTTAATCTATATGGTAAACGACCTAGTCAAAAAGTCCAAGCATCCTAAAAGTGGATTTTTTCTAAATGATTTAAATCGATTAAAAGATGAATTGGAACTATTGGAAGCTTCGGGAACCAAGACACTTTTGATTGGGGTTTCCTTTGCAT
>JBARUM010000525.1:0-7713 GCA_049645725.1 Maribacter sp. | reverse complement strand
AGTTTGTTCTGGTATTTGGTCAGGTTTTTTCATATTAAAGTTATGATAAAAGTATGGCTAGAGGTTTATGGTTGTATTTTGCTCTTAAGCGCCTTTAATTTTACCATTTTCACCGGTGAACGGTTTTCTTTGGCAAAAGCGGTATGGTAGCTATGGTTTTCTAAAAAGCTTACCTGCATGGTGAGCCATTCCTTCTCGTTTTTAAGTACGTCGTAATAAAGAAACTCCTGATATAATTTTCTGCTCAAAGTATCATAATCAGTTCTACCAAGATAGTCTAGGTCGGCATCCGCTAAGACTTCCTCATAAAAAGTGTTGGGTTTTTGGGGTACTTTAGTGGCACGTATCATGCCATTGACCGTTTTTATCTGTTTTTTAGTCAAAACTTTTTCAAGAAAGGGCTTTACCTTTTTTATACCCAATTCTTCATGGTTTACGGGGGATGTCAAATAACCAATATCATGACAGATAGCGGCGATGCGAATTAAGTCCGCGTTGTCTTTATCAATATCATAATGAGAGATGTAGTTATTGGATACATTAGCTACATCAATAGTATGCGAAATACTATGGTAAGTAAGATGGGAAGGCCATCTTTTTTTCATGTACGTGAGGATATCCAGGCATATTTCAGGATAACATTCTTTATGCTGTAAGTCGTCAACCATTACCTGGAAACGTATATTTTATAAACAATAATAAAGGATAATCATCTCAATTTACAATATATAGAACAAACGAGGGCTTTGTACAAGATACTAATCTTCTTTTTTTGAACTTTTATTAGAATTATGGTTTTTAGTCCCTCTGTAATTAGACTTATTTGAACGGTTGTGATTCCGGTTTCTGTTCCGATTCTGATTTTTATTTTGTTGGTTACCGTTTCTTATGGGTTTTTCGCTATTGGTGGAACTTTCAGAAGGCACATCATCCATAAATGGATGCTCGGGCATTCTTGGGACTTCTTGTTTTATCAATTTTTCAATATCCCTTAAATATGGTCTTTCGTCAACGTCGCAAAAGGAAAGCGCTATTCCACTTGCATTTGCCCTACCTGTTCGTCCAATTCGGTGTACATAGGTTTCAGACACGTTGGGAAGATCGTAGTTTACTACCAAAGAAAGTTCCTCAACATCAATGCCACGAGCTGCTATATCCGTCGCCACAAGTACCTTAAGTTTACCATCTTTAAAATCGCCCAACGCTTTTTGTCTTGCTGTTTGGGACTTGTTCCCATGAATTGCAGCCGATTTTATATCCGCTTGGGCTAGTTTTTTCACAATTTTATTGGCACCATGTTTTGTGCGGGAGAAAACCAATACGGAGTCATCCTTTTTTTCTTCTAGGAGATGAATCAATAATTTAGGCTTATAACTTTTACTCACGAAATAAACGCCCTGATCCACTTTTTCTGCGGTCGCCTGTTCCGGTTTAATAGTTACCCGTTCAAAATCACCTAACATTTTACTAGAAAGCTCCACAATTGCTTTGGGCATGGTTGCGGAAAAGAAGAGTGATTGCCTTTTAGCCGGCAACTTGGCGATAATTTTTTTAATATCGTGAATAAAGCCCATATCCAACATTTGATCGGCCTCATCCAGTACCACGAATTCCAAATCCCTAAAGGTTATAAAACCTTGGTTCATTAGGTCTAAAAGTCTTCCAGGAGTGGCAATAAGGATATCTACGCCAGACCGCAGAACATTTACTTGTCTACCCTGCTTAACACCACCAAAAATCACGGTATTTCTTAAGCCTGTATGTCTACCATAGGCCGTAAAACTTTCCCCTATTTGAATGGCCAATTCCCGAGTGGGTGTTACTACCAATGCTTTTATTTTTCGCTTATGCTGGCTCAGTGAGATTCTATCGTATAAATGGTGCAAAATAGGTATGCCAAAAGCAGCAGTTTTACCGGTTCCTGTCTGGGCCACGCCCAACAGATCCTTTCCCTTTAGTAGGATCGGGATTGCTTGTTCTTGAATGGGAGTTGGGTTTGTATAGCCTTCTATTTCCAGAGCTTTTAATATAGGTTCGGAAACACCAAGTTCTTTAAATGTCATGTAGTTTTGAATAAGCCGCGAAGATAAGCTTAAGCATGCATAAAAGTTTCCTTATCCTTAATTAAGTGTCGGCTTCATGATCAAAGTAGTAAATAAAATAATTCAGTTTGAGTACTTTATGCCGTAAATTCCTACGTTTACAACATTTTTTATACCGATTAACTTACTCCAGATATCTTTGTGAGATGCTAATGAATACCCCTTCTAACATAAAAATGATTATTACGTTTTTGTTATTCATAATATCCTGTTTTACTAGAGGGCAGGATACCTTTGCGGATAACTTTGATGTTCGTAGTTATTCCAATAACGACGGGTCTGAAAACTTCTCCGGAACTTGGCAGGAAACCGGTGAAAACAATAATTCTAATAGTGGGAGAATTCAAATTGATAATAATGCAAGTAATAGTAGGCTAAGGTTTACCAATTTAGATGATAGATTTATTACACGTAACTTAGATCTATCAGGATATATTGATGCGTTGCTGACTTTAGATTTTGAACGAACCAATGGCGATGAAACTATTACCGTTCAAATGTTCGATGGTAATAGTTTTGTAGATGTAGGCATATTATCAGGTAGCGGCAGCTTCTCCTATGACCTTAATCCCAATGAAATTAGTGCGAATTCGGCCATACGATTTATTGCTACTGATGGTGATTGGGATGTAAATCAAGAAAGAATGTTCATAGATAATCTACTCATCACGGCACAGTTGCCCAACCAGCCACCCATCGTTGCTGGAGCCGGAGATCAAATTTATTGTCCTGGCAGCTCAATACCTATAGCGGAGAATATTAATATAACGGATTCTGATGATTCGGGAACTACCGCTGTATATATTCAAATATCCAGTGGATATGTTAATGGAGAAGATTTATTGACCTTAACAGGTAGTCACCTCAATATTACGTCTTCTTGGGACCCCTTACAAGGGGAACTTACCCTTCAAGGTCCAGCAACTTACGGTGAATTTGAAACTGCCGTTTTAGCAACCGTATTTACTTCGAGCGCAGCAATTCCGAATGGTACCCGACAATTTTCCATAACTGTTGGTGAAGCCAATTATTTACCCAGTACACAGCATTATTATGAGTTTGTATCTGACCCGGGAATTAGTTGGACAGATGCTGAGGTGGCCGCAAGTAATAGAACATATTTCGGTCTGCAGGGCTATTTAGTAACGCTAACATCTCAACAAGAGGCAGATTTTTCAGGATTGCAGGCTCAGGGTGTTGGTTGGATTGGAGCTACGGATGATGCTGTAGAAGGAGAATGGCGTTGGGTTACTGGTCCTGAAGCAGGAACACAGTTTTGGGCCGGTGGTGTAGGAGGAACAGAATTGACATTCGCATTTTGGAACAATAATGAACCTAATGATTGGCCGGATGGTCCCTCGGTTCCTGGACAAGAAAATTATGCGCATATAACCGATAATAGCGTGGGAATTCAAGGGTCTTGGAACGATTTGCCCAACGGAGGTTCAACCGGGGCATTTGCGTCCCAAGGCTATGTAGTTGAGTATGGTGGTATGTCTGGCGACCCAGTTTTGAGTCTCACAGCAACAACAAGTATAACTGTAGATGATGAAGGACCTACATGGGTAACGGCCCTTGGTGCTTTGGATGAAAACTTTCAATGTGCCGACGATGTTCCCAGTCTACCGATATGCACGGATTTGAGTACTACCTTCTTTAACGAAAATCAATATTCATGGGGTTTTGGTCTTCAAAATAACACAGGAATACAGATAGATAATTGGAAAGTCATTATCACCAATGCGGATTACCAGTTAGTTTATTCACAATTAAGTAACCAGTCGGCCTTTACTTATGCAGATACGAACAATGGAGATGGTACTTTTGACCTGGTCCTAACAGGAACTTCACCAATCGCTCCATTTAGTGGTATTCCAGGCGGAAACATTCAATGGCCCGGAGTTAATTTTGGCTTTAATCCAGATTCGGACGGAATAACCATATTTTGCGGAGCTGCATCGTTTACACCGCCAGTGGCAATGGATAATTGCAGTGAAGTTGTTGTGACCCAATTGAGCGATAATATTACTTTGGACAATGGCCCCAACAATTTTGAGAGGGTCATCACCTACCAAGCCACGGACGCTAATGGCAATATAAGCCTGCCATTTACGAAAACAATTACCGTACAAGATACTACACCGCCTACCGCATCCAATCCTGCTACAATCAATGTGTTCTGCGCATCGGATGTGCCGGGTTCAGATATTTTAGTGATTACGGATGAAACCGATAATTGTGCCGGAGCGCCTATTGTTAACTTCATAGGAGATATAACGGATGGAGGGAGTAACCCGGAAACCATCACCAGAACCTACCGTGTTACGGACGTAGCGGGAAATATAACGGATGTAACCCAGACCATAGTCATATCCAATTTTCTTATCAGTTCACAGCCAACCGGTATTTCTGTCGTTGCAGGTACTAGCGTTAATTTTACAGTAGCTGTATCAAATACAAATTCATACCAATGGCAGGTGAGTACAGATGATGGA
The DNA here is from genome assembly GCA_049645725.1 of Maribacter sp. Taxonomy (GTDB): domain Bacteria; phylum Bacteroidota; class Bacteroidia; order Flavobacteriales; family Flavobacteriaceae; genus Maribacter. The sequence goes on along the minus strand of JBARUM010000525.1, from coordinate 3,116 downwards.
GCTACTTTTAATAATTTAAACAACGGAGCTGAGTATACCGGCGTGCAAAGCACTAGTCTGGTTCTTAACGCTGCGGCGGTGTTGACTTCAAAAAACGGATATCTGTATCGTGTTTTGGCTTCCAATTCTGTTTCAGCATGTCAGCCAGTTGTTTCGGACAGCGCTTTGCTGACCATAAGGTCGGGGACGGTAATTACCAACAGAAGAATCACATATAGGGTAGGGAATAAATAAGCTTATAAGCCTGCTATGGCCGCTTCTGCACAACGTTCACCATCCATTGCGGCAGAAACGATACCACCAGCGTATCCACCACCTTCACCACAAGGGAACAAACCTTTTATTTCCGGATGCTCTAATCGTTGGTTTCTAGGAATGGTTACCGGAGACGAAGTACGTGATTCTACGCCAATAATATTTGCCTCAGCTGTATAATAGCCTTTCATTTTTTTACCGAATTCTTTAAAACCTTGTCGTAGTCTACTACCAATCAATTTTGGCAGCAAAGAATGCATTGGTGCAGATTCTAGACCAGGTTGATAAGAAGTAGGGTTGAGGTAAGTTGAAAGTTTACCTTCTACAAAATCCGTCAGTCTCTGGGAGGGAGCTGTCTGTTTTCTTCCACCAGAAGTAAATGCGAGACGTTCTAAGTTCTTTTGATATTCTAGTCCCTTCAGAGCTCCAAACCTTTCTAATTTGGGGATATCCTCATGAACATTTATTTCTACAACGATACCGGAATTAGCGTACAAATTGTTGCGTTTAGAAGGCGACATGCCATTAACGACTACTTCACCAGGTGCAGTTGCGGCCGGAACAATAAATCCTCCGGGACACATACAGAAGGAATAAACGCCCCTATTATTAACCTGATGTACCAAACTATAAGCGGCAGCCGGTAAAAGCTCATCTCTGTTTCCTTTACAATGATATTGTATGGAATCTATAATATGCTGCGGATGCTCTACACGAACGCCCATGGCAAAGGATTTCGCTTTCAGAGCAATTTTTTTATCGTTCAGTAGATAAAAAATATCCCTGGCAGAATGGCCAGTGGCTAAAATAACACGATGAACTTTCATTTCATCCGAATTGTTTAAAACAATGGCTTTCAGGTTATTATTGTCGATTATAAAATCGGTTAATTTAGTATTAAAATGTATTTCGCCGCCATTTTTTATAATTGTCTCTCGGATATTCTCAACAATTTTAGGAAGTTTATTGGTACCAATATGTGGGTGGGCGTCAACAAGAATTTCTGCAGTAGCTCCATGGTATACAAGACTTTCAAAAATCCGGCGCACATCTCCACGTTTTAAACTTCTTGTATATAATTTTCCGTCCGAATATGTGCCAGCACCTCCTTCACCGAAGCAATAGTTGGAATCCTCGTTCACCAGATGGTCTTGGTTGATCGCTTTTAAATCTCTTCTACGATCCCTAACATTTTTTCCGCGCTCCACAACAATGGGCCTATAGCCTAGTTCCAAACAGCGTAGTGCCGCCCACATTCCTGCTGGACCAAACCCGATGATATGAATTGGTTTTGCCTTGGAAACATCTTTGTACTCAAAAGTATGCTTGTTTGCAGCGGGCATGGTCTCATTAATGAATATGGCTAACTTATAATTAAAATAGATAGCAGGTTTACGGGCATCAATAGATTTGCGCAGGATTTTCAAGTGAAATTCCTTCTCAGGAATTCCCAGTAGTTCGGCCACTTTTTGAGTAAGGATTCCCTTTTTGGCTTCTTCCTCTAGTGATACTCTAATTTGTAGATTTCTGACCATTGGACAAAATTAGGTCAATTAAAGGTAGTATGTTGTGTGGTTTTTAGGGATAAATATCAATTTACCCTTCTTTTTTCTTCCTCGGCGCCGGTAGCCCTTTCCCTAGCTGATTTTAGCTTACTGTTGCCAAAAGTATTGGAGTAGGAGATGATAAACGTACGGTTAGAGAAATCAAAAGTATTGTTGGTATTTAAATTCTGTTCAGGTACATCGGTAATTACGTTCCATTCTTGAGAGTCAAGCAAATCATTTATGCGAAAAGAAAGTGTACCGCCGTTATCACCAAACTTCTTTTGAATTCCAACATTAATACTGTATACCTCCTGGAGGACTCCTGTTCCTATAAAGCTTAGCAAGGTAGGGCTGTTGTAGTTCACATTGATTTCCGAAGAGAGATTTTTGGCCATCGTAAAGGACTGGGTGCTGTTTATATTAAAGCTATTCTGCTCAAAATCGATAGGGTCACCGTCAAAGGTATTAGTTATTATAGTATTCAGGTAGGTAAGATTATTCTGCATTTTCCACCAATTGGTAAAGGTTATGGGTAAGCCTAAGGTCAACGAAAAAACCCTTGTTCTATCTAAATTTTCAGCACCAAAAATGAGGCGTTCGTTTACCGTGTCAAATCGGGACTGGAAAGTAGCTATGGTTCCTTTTTCAACAGAATACTGGGACGAAAGTATAACGGACCTATAGCTCAGGTCAAATTTCAATGAATTGGAAATTGCCGGTTGTACTGCAGGATTCCCAGCAAAAAAAGTATTTGGGTCTATGAAAATCACAAAAGGTGCTAGGTCGTTAAAGGTGGGGCGTGTTATACGTCTTGAGAATGAAACGTTAAAACTCAATGTATCATTTACTTTGTGGGAAATATAAGCGGTAGGGAAAAGCTCGCCAAATGAGCGATCTACCACTAAACCTTGCTTATCTGAGACTAATTTAGAATCTGTATGTTCATATCGAAGACCTAGTTGCAAATTGGTCTTATCACTAAAAGCATACTCTAGACTTCCATACCCCGCCAAAATCCGTTCTTTTAGATTACTAATATTGGTGAGGTCATTGTCTTCGATAAAATCTGATCCAGAAAAAGTTCCAACGGCAACGTCGTTATCAAAATTATTAAAGGCAGCCTTGACTCCTGTTTCTATTTTTAACTTATCATTAACTCGATTACTATAATCAGCCTTGCCAACCGTTATTTGAATGGGCGTGGTTTTGTCACTTTCTGTGATCTCTTCCCTTAAAAAAGCGTTATTTCGATCAAAAAAGCTATTGTTGTAAACTGTAGGGTTTTCCAACCGATATTTTAGGTAATCAAAATCA
>JBARUM010000524.1:0-1807 GCA_049645725.1 Maribacter sp. | reverse complement strand
CCAAGTGGGTCATATATACTAGAGTGACCTGGGTATTGATGACCCACCTCATCTACACCAACACGATTTACACCAATACAATACACCATATTCTCAATGGCTCTTGCTTTCAACAACGCATCCCAAGCATTAATTCTTGGTGCAGGCCAATTTGCCGTATACAATAACACATCAAAATTTTCTGTGTTTCTACTCCACACCGGAAAACGAAGATCATAACATACTAAAGGGCAAATAGCAAACCCCCTAAAATGCACTATTAATCTTTCAGTACCTGCCGTATATTTTTCATGTTCACCTGCCAATGTAAACGTATGCCGTTTATCATAATGGTCATATTCTCCATTGGGTTTTACAAAAAAGAGTCTATTGTAATAATTTCCATTATCATAAAATACCATACTGCCAATAACAGCGCTATTTTTAGAGCCTGCCATTTTCTTCATCCAATCTAAGGTTAGTACACCTTCTTGATTATCAATATTAGTAGGTGACATAGTAAAACCCGTAGTAAACATTTCTGGTAGTACTATAAGATCAATATCTTGTTCAATTTGTTCAATTTTATCACCGAACATGTCCCTATTTGCACTAGGATTTTCCCAATGTAAAGAAGATTGTATTAACGCTATTTTTAAACGACTGTTATTCTGTTGCATAAAACTTATTCCAATAAATCTACAAAAGCACTTACCCCTTGAGTTTTAGCAATATCTAAAGCACTATTTCCTCTATTATCCTTAATCGACTTATCTGCACCATTCGCAATTAATAGCTTCGCAATATCTAAGCGATTAAATTGGGTGGCATATATAAGGCATGTAGCCCCCATTGCATTACGCTCATTTAGCTGTGCTTTCTTTTCTATCAATAATTTAGCGATATCGGTAAAACCTTTAAAACAAACACCCATTAAGGCCGTATTACCAGAGGCATCTACAGCATCGATTTTTGCACCTTTGTCCAATAATAGCGATGCAATCTCCATTTCATCATAATACGTTGCTAAAATTAACGGTGTCGACCCTCTAGCATCTTTACTATTAACAAGTACAGGATTCTTTTCTAACATAGATTTAACCTCGTTAAAACTACCTTCTCTAATTCCTTTAAAAAAAAACTCGTTCATAAGATTGTATTATAAATTATTCTCATTATTCAGAAAACAGAGGCAATTGAACTAAGAAGTATTTTCTTACCGTTCGACAAACTTTTCCTACCTTAAAGATAATATGTACCTTTAAATAAAAATTCTAGAACTTTTGAAAACATTAGCCGTTGACTTTCTTTTAAAAGAGTCCCCCAATGCAATTGCTATCGTCGATACTAAGTTAAACTTTATTAGCTACTCTAACCAGTGGCATCAAAAATTTAGTCTTAACAAAACTGATAATGATAATAAACCCCTGTTTGAGAACATTATAGAAATGCCCGATTCATTCAAAATTGCCTTAAATAATGGGGTAAATGGAAAAGAGGACATTAACCTTGGACAAAAATTTGTTTTCCCCAACGGCAAGCTTCAATGGTTAAAATGGAAAATTATACCTTCTAAATCTGAGAACCATGGTTTTAACGGTGCCATAATATTTTTAGATGATATTACGATTGAACAAAAAGAAATAGAATTATTACATAAGGCTGAAGAGGTTGCCAGAATAGGATGCTGGGAACTTGATTTACTGAATAATACCTTAAACTGGACAAAAACTACGAAAGATATTCACGAAGTAGCCATTGATTTTGTTCCAAATTTAGAAGAAGGCATAAACTTCTATAAAGAAGGTATTCACAGAGACAAGATTAC
>JBARUM010000523.1:0-3304 GCA_049645725.1 Maribacter sp. | reverse complement strand
TAGCATAATCTTCTAGCCTTCCGGTAACCCTGTCATCAAAACGCATTCCGATAGCAAGCAAAACATCACATTCGTTAGTTAAAAGATTAGGGCCATAATTGCCATGCATTCCCACCATACCAACATTTAATGGGTGACTAGTATCTAGAGCCGATGCGCCCATGATTGTCCAAGCAGCAGGTATTCCGGCCTTTTCTACCAATGCCTTTAGTTCTTCTTCCGCCTTGCCAAGAATAACCCCTTGCCCCCAAACTATAAAAGGTTTTTTAGCACCATTAATAATCTCAGCCGCCGCGGCTATAGCAATCATATCTGGCTTAGGTTTTGGGTTATAACTCCTTACCCCAAGGCACTTTTTATATGAAAAATCAAATTCCTCAAACTGGGCATTCTTTGTGATGTCCACCAAAACTGGTCCTGGTCGACCGGACTTGGCAATGTAAAAAGCCTTAGCCATAATTTCCGGTATCTCAGACGCCTTTGTAATTTGATAGTTCCATTTTGTAACCGGTGTGGAAATTCCGATAATATCAGTTTCCTGAAAAGCATCTGAACCCAATAAGTGCCTTGGAACTTGTCCTGTTATACAAACCATGGGTGTGGAATCTATTTGCGCATCCGCTAAACCAGTGACTAGATTTGTGGCTCCTGGACCTGAGGTTGCCATAGCGACACCAACTTTACCAGAAATACGAGCGTAACCCTGTGCAGCATGGGTAGCACCTTGTTCGTGTCGTGTTAGGATATGGGTTAATTTATCCTGAAACTTATACAACTCATCATATACAGGCATAATTGCCCCACCAGGATAACCATAAAGCAAATCCACTCCTTCTGCTAATAAACAATGAATTATTGCTTCCGCACCAGAAATTTTAATAGTAGTTTTTGTCTCTGGTTTTATCTGTTTTTCCTTAACTGTTTCCATAATTAAAACTCAAATTCAAATGTCAAGCTCAAATTCAAAAATGAATATTGCGGACACTTCTCTTTTTTCTCTTTTTTCGTCCCCTAAAATTCATCCGTAACGCAACCCTGCGCAGCAGACGATACTGAACGAGCATATTTATAGAGAACTCCTTTTTTAAATTTTAGCTCTGGCTGTATCCAAGCTTCTTTTCGTTTAGCCAATTCTTCATCTGTAACTGCAACATTTATAGCATTGGTCTCGGCGTCAATCGTAATTATATCCCCATCCTTAACCAAAGCAATTGTGCCCCCATCTTGTGCCTCGGGGGATATATGACCAACCACGAAACCATGCGTACCACCTGAAAAACGACCATCTGTAATCAATGCAACTTCCTTTCCTAACCCAGCGCCCATTATTGCCGAAGTTGGCTTTAACATCTCGGGCATACCTGGTCCGCCTTTTGGACCTTCGTATCTAATTACTACAACATCCCCTTTTTTCACCAAACCTTGTCGGATACCATCGTTAGCATCGTATTCACTATTAAAGACTTTCGCGGTTCCTTTAAAAAGTAGGCCTTCCTTACCTGTGATTTTTGCGACAGAACCATTTTCGGCTAAATTACCGTATAGCATACGTAAATGCCCAGTTGCCTTTATTGGCTTATCCAAAGGCATAATAACATCCTGTTCAGATTGTAAGTCCGGTACGTTCTCTAAATTCTCGGCTAATGTTTTTCCCGTAACTGTGAGACAATCGCCATGCAGTAATCCGTTTTGTAGTAAATATTTTAATACCGCAGGAATACCACCTACTCTATGCACATCTTCCATCAAGTATTTGCCACTTGGTTTTAGGTCGGCGATAAACGGAGTTGTATCACTTATATGCTGAAAATCTTGTAAGGTAAACTCAACATCGGCAGCTCTGGCTATTGCCAAAAAGTGAAGTACCGCATTGGTGGAGCCACCCATAATTGTCACTAAACGTACTGCGTTTTCCAAGGATTTTCGCGTTACGATATCCAAGGGTTTAATATCTTTTTCAATAAGAATTCGCATCTGCTTTCCTGCCGCCAAACATTCCGCTCCCTTATTTTTACTAATGGCAGGGTTGGACGAATTGTATGGTAAGGCCATACCTAAGGCTTCTATTGCGGAGGCCATGGTGTTGGCCGTATACATTCCTCCACATGCTCCAGCACCTGGAACAGACTTTTTAATGATACTTTTGAATTCGGATTCTTCCATTGTACCAGCTACTTTCTCTCCCCAAGCTTCAAAGGCAGAAACGATATCCAGTTTTTTGTTGTTGTGACAACCTGATGCGATTGTACCACCATACACTAGTATGGAAGGGCGATTTAAACGTAGCATGGCCATTAAGGCTCCTGGCATATTCTTATCACAACCCACTACGGTCACTAGGGCATCGTAAGACATTCCCTGTACCACAGTTTCCATTGAGTCTGCTATTATGTCTCTTGAAGGTAGTGAAAAACGCATTCCAGGCGTGCCCATAGATATGCCGTCGCTAACACCGATAGTGTTAAAAATTAACCCAACGGTTTCCTCAGAATTTACACCGTCTTTAACCAACTTGGCCAAATCATTTAAATGCATGTTACAAGGATTGCCTTCATAACCGGTACTTGCAATACCTACCAACGGTTTGGTGAAATCTTCATCCTTGAAACCAATGGCATAAAGCATTGCCTGAGCTGCTGGCTGAGTTGGATCCTGAGTAACGTTTTTACTATATTTATTCAATTCCATAATCTTGTTCTGCTATGCGCAATTCTGATTTTAATTGCGTTTGCTATCAAAGATAAAAGTTTAAATATCCTTCTAATTTTAACAAAAATAATGGGTTCAAATTCAATTGAACGAAAATAGATTTAAATATCTGATTATCAGGTTAATAACATTAGTTTCTATATCATATTCAATAAACCTTGAATTTGACTCAATACCGTAAAAAAATCTATATCAGCCCTGGTCTGGCACAATAAGAATTACATTGACTATAACCCTATTTAATTTCATGCAACAAGGATACACATTTGAATAGACAACAAATCTGGTTTTAAGTGAGTTTGAAAGAAACTTTGTTTCCTTCTCTTTTTTGAGCTAAAACTGAAATAGCCATATCCGATAATTGTAAAATTCTAGGATAGCCACCAGTGGTCTGCCCATCTTTCATTAAAACAATCAGTTTTCCAGATGGGGTGAGTTGAACGGTTCCGGGCAAGGTAGCGGAAGTAAGCATTGAAATAGCATGACCTGGAATATGTTCTTCCAATTGATAAGCCATACGATTATTTTCTTTGGCAACAGTAAAATCCTTTGAAAAGACGGCTTCCAATTGCTTGTCGTTCAATAAGTCATATTC
>JBARUM010000522.1:0-2180 GCA_049645725.1 Maribacter sp. | reverse complement strand
GACCAGTACTATTTTAGTTATTCTATTAAACTTTTGCATTGGGAGTGCTCAAGAAATTTCTGGCACTCAATTATTAGATAAGAGCATCGCTTATCACGATGAAAAAGGAAACTGGAAAAACTTTAAGGGTAAGTTGACGATAACAATGAGCACTCCAAACTCAAGTGATCGTCATAGTGTATTGCTTATGAACCTACCAGCACAATATTTTAAATCTATAGTAGTAAAAGATGGCCAAACTATAACGTCAACGCTTGAAAAAGATAGTTGTAGTCTTAAATTGAATGGTAGCACTGATATTAAACAAGTATACAGGGATAGTCTTCGAATTACATGCGAAAGGGCAAAAATGATGAAAGACTATTATACTTATTTATACGGATTACCCATGAAATTAAAAGATTCAGGAACCCAAATTGATTCAAAAGTTCAAAAAAAGAATTTCAAGTGTAAGCAGTATTTGGTTTTAAAGGTAAATTATGATGAATCTGTAGGAAATGATACTTGGTATTTTTATTTTAATCCTAAAACCTATGCCATGGAAATTTATCAGTTTTATCATGACGAATCTAAAAACGATGGCGAATACATTCTTCTTTCAGAAAGTATGGAACTAGGCGGTATAAAAATGCCCAAAACGCGCGCTTGGTACTATAACAAGGATGACAAATATCTTGGTACAGATTCCCTTACAAAATTAGAAAAGCTTTAGCGGCACCTACTTTTTATCAAAACTACTTAGTATAATTCCTCTTAGTCCAAGAACACATGTTTTTTACCCTATTTACAAGAAGTATTACTGTTATTATCACCTGTTGTTAAATTTTTGATATTCACAAAGACATTTTGTATTTTAAAAGGTAAATACTTAATTGTCATTGGATTATAAAATCAACAAAAAGCTAATTAGAAAACATCATCTGGATGTAGGGTCATTTTCTTACTATGAAAATTATATGATTTCAGAGGTAAATGAAGGTCTAGCTTTTGATTTTCAAAAGGCCGCTGAAATGCTGAAACTGACAAAAGTATACTACGGAAATACTACGCCGTTTGTGTATATCTCTAATAGAAAAAACTCGTATTCATTTAATCCCACCTCCCATTTTAAAACAGGGCAAATGTTTCCCAATTTAAAGGGGTATGCAGTTGTCACTTATGATACCATGAACAGGGACATTGCTGAAATGGAAAAATCATTTCTTGCTTCGCCTGTGAGAATTTTTGATAATTTGGATGATGCAATTGATTGGGTGGCCGAACTCATTGTTCTTGACTGAATTACTTTCTATAAAAGTTCATTTCGTCCATATAGGTCCAAACTGCCTTGGGAAGCAAAGGACTTATATTTTTTCCTTTTTTATGCTCGTTACGTATAAAAGTGGATGAAATTTCCATAATCGGAGCATCTATCCTATTTATCTTGGGGTGACCTTTAAATTGATGCGCTACCTCCCCGTTAGAAATCCTGGGGTACACATAAAGTTCATAATCTTCAAGAATGGCCTCATAATTTTTCCACTTATGAAAGCTTTTAAGGTTGTCCTCTCCCATTATCAAACAAAACTGATAGTTTTCAGGATACTTTTCAATCAAATGTGTTAAGGTATTTATGGTGTAATTAGGTTGCGGAAGATCAAATTCAATAGTACTAGGTTTTAGCTTGGCAAAATCTTTTGTAGCCTCCTGGACCATCTGATACCGATGGTGATTGTCCAAAAGTGTTTTCTTTACTTTAAAAGGGCTTTGTGGTGTAACTATGAACCAAACTTCATCCAAGTCGGAAAACTCCACTATATGGTTGGCAATGACCATATGTCCAATATGTATAGGATTGAACGTTCCAAAATAAAGACCTACCTTTTTCATGGTTATTCCTTCATTTTAGCCCCAACGAATTCTGCTACCAAAGCCTCAGCTTCCTTTAGGGCAACTCCTAGGTCATAATTTTTGATGATTTTATCAAATTGGGGCGCGGTTGCCAGTTCTACAGAAGCCTTAGCGATTCTCATATTAATTTTATCATCACTCTCAGTACTTCTCTTTTTTAGTCTAATTTTAAGCTCATCCACACTTGGCGGTTTTACAAATACCGCTAAAGTTTCATCCGGAAATTTACTTTTAATTCGTAATCCTCCAACAACATCTATATCAAAAATAACATTTTTGCCCTGCTCCCA
>JBARUM010000521.1:0-6505 GCA_049645725.1 Maribacter sp. | reverse complement strand
CCTTTGAGGAATCCTGAATCGTTTCCCTTGTTGAATTCCTTGGTTATCTTTTGGACCATTGTCGATATACTATCGGCATGGCCTTCCAGTTCCAGAAGTTTTAGGTCCGTATCCTTGTCGAATAAATCGACTATGCTATCTCTATTTAGATTTTTATACTGCTTTCCAAGGTTCCCTATGGCACTGATTCCGCCCGCAATGGTAATGGCCGTAAGGAGGAACTGGAGCGCTATGGTAAGGATGACCCCGGCCAGTATTACGATAATCAAATCCGGGTCGACGAGCATGTCTTTCGCATGGACAGGTGTTTGCAAAATGATTTGATTATCGGATAGTACCATAGCACTTCAAATTTGTGAAATCGAGAATTTTACGATTAAATATCAACAAATTTGATTCTTTATGGGGGATAAAGTTGTAGTAGAAAATTTAAATATTAACTTAATCGGAAAATTTGATAATATAAAAATGAACGTACGATTCATAAAAGAATTCATCGGTCAAAAAAACCATTATATAGGTACCGAAGGTCAACGGCATCCGGATTACTTGAAAAAATTAGCGCCTACCGGAAACGTCGACCGTTATAGCCTTTCCGTTATATATAGCCTGAACCATTAGACACCCGCATTCCATGAAATTATCTCCAAAGCTGGTCAAGTGGGCTAGAATCCTGTTGGCCGTTCTTGGGTCGTTCGCCATTGTATCGACTCTTCTGCCAATTATAGGAACGGAACATTGGAGCGTTAGATCGTTCGATTACCCGCTATTGCAATTGGCGGTCTTTACCTTGGCCCTGCTTCTCTTCTGTATCCCGTTTTATGACCTAGGGGAAATATGGGATCGTGTCCTCGTCCTTCTGTTGTTAGCATGTTTTGCCTTTCAGGTTTTCAAGATCTTTCCATACACGACCCTTGGTAAAATCGAGGTACTGGACGCAACAAACAATTTTGATCCGACGTTCAGCATCTATACGGCCAACGTACAACAGAAAAATGACAATATGCAAGGATTGTTAGCCGATACCAGAAGCTTTGAAGCGGATGTACTGCTCTTTACGGAGACCAATAAAAAATGGAAATCTTTCCTTGATAATGAATTGGTGGCGGATTACCCCTATAAGGTTCAGGTTCCCAAAAATAATACCTACGGTATGCTCCTTTATTCCAAGTTCGAGTTGGCGGAAGCCTCCGTACAATATCTGGTCGAGGATTCGATTCCCTCCATCCATACGAAAATGTTCTTGCCTTTCAAGAACATGATTCAAATCTATGCGATACACCCATCACCTCCGACACCCCTGCACAACCCAAAATCACTCGACCGTGATGCGGAACTTATAAAGGTAGGTCGGTTGGCAAAAAACTCGAAGATTCCGGTGGTCGTGATGGGGGATTTTAACGACGTGGCTTGGTCCGAAACGACCCAGCTGTTCCAAAAGTATAGTGGTCTCCTAGACCTACGGAAAGGACGTGGTCTGTTCAATACCTATAACGCGAAATACTGGTTCGTACGATGGCCACTTGACCATGTCTTCGTTTCGCCGCACTTTGGCATGGTGGATATAGAACTTGGCGGAGCGGTAGGCTCAGATCACTTCCCCTTTTATACGGAACTGAGCCTTGAACCCTATCTGGCACCTTTGCAAGAACTACCCAAGCCGAGAAGCGAAACGTTGGAGAAGGCCAACGAACAGATCAAGGAGGAACGGTTGGACGATAGGGTACGGCAAAATTGATTGTAGAGACTATGGCGTAACTAATGGAAATCCAATCATTTCTTCATCCGGATAAATTCGTCAAGGCGTGTTTTAATCGTTTATTTGCATCCAAAACCAATATATGAATTTTATTACATGTCTTTTATTGGGGTTCGCCATTGCCTCCCTAGGTAGTATAACCCCTAGTTTCCTGAACATGACCGTGGTGAAGTTCAGCCTGAAATCCGGTCGGAACGCGGCCCTATATCTTATCGGGGGTTTTGCAACGGTACTTTTTTTTCAAGCCAACCTGGGCGCCTACCTATCTAGTGTCCTGATGGAAAATTCCGAGTACATCGTATATATCCAAATAGCGGGGACCATTATCCTGATATTGCTTTGCCTGAATTTTTTCAGGCTACACCTTAGCAACAAACAGCGCAGGAAAAAAAAGGATATCGAAAGGTCGAAGGCCTACTTGCACGGTATCGGGATGTCCCTGTTGAACACCTTTGCCGTTCCGTTCTATTTCACTGCCATTTCCTTTTTGATAGGTCTGGAATATTTTGAGTATTCCTTATTGAACGGCCTCTATTTTTCCATTGGTTCAACCATAGGGTCGTTTTCCCTGTATGCCGTTTATGCCGTCGTGGCCGATAAGATCGAACATAGGCTCGATTTTGTGGCGACGCGTATCAACCTGATATTAGCCTGTCTAACCGGGGTCGTTGGTATCGGTAACCTGATTTATTTGGTTCAGGGTTAAAATTCCTTAAAATACTGGCATGGACGGCAAAGTAATCCTACCTTCGGAACTGAACACTTAAAAAAAATCGAAATGGCCATATTGGGAGGTATCATTAAATCGTTTTTGGAACTCCGCGATGCGGTGACCAGTGAACATGACCCCGTAGGGGAACAACGTGCCGTATTGGATATGCTTCTGACAAAAGCCAAGGATACGGCATTCGGGAAGTATTACGGCTTCGAAGCGATACTCGGGGGAAAGGAAGCACTTCGGGAGTTCGCAAGGAAGGTACCCTATTATGATTACAACGGTATCGCAGAGGACTGGTGGTCTCGGTTGCACGCAGGGGAAACGGACATCACCTGGCCAGGTAATCCCGACTACTTTGCGCTGAGTTCGGGGACCACAGGAAAAACCAGTAAACGTATACCCGTCACGGCCGATATGGTATCGGCCATCCGCAGCGCGGGAATCGAACAGGTCTATGCCTTGAGTAATTTCGACCTCCCGACGGATTTCTTCGAAAAGGGAATTCTGATGCTGGGCAGTTCTACAGATCTCGAAAAACGCAAGGGGCGTCTGGAAGGAGAAATCAGCGGTATCAGCGCGAGCAACATCCCGAGTTGGTTCAGCGGGTTTTATAAGCCAGGGGAGGACATCGCTAAAATAGACGATTGGGACGAGCGCGTAAGGGCCATTGCCGAACAGGCGAAGAACTGGGATATCGGCGCGATCAGTGGTATCCCCTCATGGATAGAATTGATGCTACAAGAAGTTATTGCCTACCATGGCTTGAACAACATCCATGAGATATGGCCCAATTTGGAGGTCTATACCTCCGGTGGGGTCGCCTTTGGACCTTACGAAAAAAGTTTCAACGCGCTTTTGGCAAGGCCTATCACCATTATAGATACGTATCTCGCTTCAGAAGGTTTCATCGCTTTTCAGGCAAGACCGGAAACCGATGCGATGCGACTTGTCACCAACGGGGGAATCTATTTCGAGTTCGTTCCCTTTGAGCCGGAATACATCGAGCAGGACGGGGGTCTTGTAGCAAATGCACCATCGGTCACGCTCGCCGAAGTGGAGGCGGGAAGGGATTATGTACTCATCATCAGTACGGTCTCAGGGGCATGGCGCTACCTGATAGGCGATACCATTGAGTTCACCGACGTAGAACGTGCGGAAATTCGGATAACAGGACGTACCAAGTTCTTTTTGAATACGGTAGGTTCTCAATTATCGGTCAACAAACTGGACGATGCCGTACAACATCTAGAATCGGAATTCAAAATGAAGATTCCGGAATACACCTTATGTGCCAAGCGCATCGATGGGGAATACCACCATGTCTGGTACTTGGGAAGTGATGATCGGTCAAACGCCGATGCACTGACAGAAACGCTCGATAGCTTTTTAAAACAAGCCAATAAAAATTACAAAGTGGCCAGGGGAAAGGCCTTAAAGGGAATCAAGGTTTATCTGGTCCAACCGAACATGTTCCACGAGTGGAACGGCAAGAACAAGAAGAAGGGCGGGCAGGTCAAGATGGAGCGTGTCATGGGAGAGGAAAAGTTCGGTGAATGGGAAACGTTTATAGCGACGCAGAAAGGCATATAACGGACGAGTAAGACCTTGCGCATCGACATCTAAATTTTTTGGGAGTTCCGAAACGTTATGTTTTGAGGTTCCGAGCCCTGATCTAGAATGGCCATGTGACCCATTATGATACGATCGCGAAAGGTTCAGGAAGTATCGATTCGGTGGCGTCCCCAGTTATCCGTCCCAGTCTCGATCATACCGAGGCTTCCCGAACGTTCCAGATAGTCACATATCACCCTTTCAGGTTTTTCAACTCCGGCAAGTCGAAGCATTCCATGTAGTTCCTCGGTCTGGATTCCAGGCTTTTCGATATCATTGTTATCCATTATACCGTAGCTGACCGTTAGTATAGCATACCCGTTCAAAAGCTTAGGATTGGGTTTGAAGCGCAGCTGCCACCATAAAAGGCGGCGGTTCAACGGCACTAGAACTGGTATGGCCAAAAATGCATGGAGCAGAGGGATTTCTGGAAAGAATAGTTATGGTGGAACCAAGTGTTCCATTAAGAAGGTTCTGGATTATGGACCTCCCTCGGTGGCCTATAAATCGAATCTGCATGGCCGTCATAGGCACCCCTTTCGTTTTTAGCTATCATATTCTTGTAACTTAGATACGGGACATGGCTATTCCCTGCATAGGTCAAATCGGGAACTACACTGTAGGGAAATTTAAATGGGTATATTTCGAAGGATTCGTTGCTCGACCGTATTCACTAAACCTTTCGATAAATCCCATCAGTTGGGCGCTTTCATCATATAGCTCCGCATCTTGATTTCGGCATCTTCCATGGCCTTTTTGAGCGAAAGATTGTCCTTGAAGGTCGACTCATTTAAAATTCGGTACTCGAAATCCAGTTGGAAGGTATCGGCCTCGAACGGCCATGGTTCTATATGAAGGCAATCACTATCGCCCTTTCGGATGAAGAACCGCTTGTTCCCAATGGTTTTGTTGATTTCCAATTTTCTGCCGACCTCGGGCATTTTGTCCTGACATAGGATGAGGGAACAACGGTCACTGAAGAGCATAATGTCATACAGGTGGTCCTCGTCTTTTTTGGTCATGCCATAAAGCTTCCGTTGGGATTTCCGCAAGGACGCGATCCCTTTCAGAAAATCATTCATGGGAGGATAGGATTCGGCAAGGGTTTCATATAGAAATTCCAAATGCCTCCCCGTTAAAAGTGCGATCATCTGAGACTTTTGCATAGCGTTGGAAAATACAAGCTTAGCATGCTTCAAAGTTTCTTTATCGGAACCTCCCTCCATTGTAAAATCCCTTGGCGTACCATTTTCGGTCAGGTAGTCCTGTTCCTCGAAATCGGGTAAATGGTCGTCATGCTCGATAATCCCCGTGAGGACGTCCACCCAATGTTCGGGCATCCATTCGGTTTTAAGTTGTGATGCGATCTTCCCGGACAGCAGACCATGTGCATAATGGGAAATGATTTCCCAACCTTTTTCACAATGTTTTACGATCATAGCGTTCTTTATTCTTTATCGATTCTACGCTTGTCCATTATCAGCAACGTTATGATTATCGCTATACAACCATATACGATAGTGGTTCCGAAACGGTCGATCCAAACCCATCTTGAAAAGAAATGAAGCAACCTAATAAAGGATGCTACAAGTGTAAGTAAGATAACCCATGTAGCATACTTATGTCCAAGTCGTCCCAAAGTTTAGAATTTTTACGTTTTTCAATAGTAAACCATTTTCAAGTGTCAATTTGCCCTTAATGGATAAAATATTGTTCTCATAAGAAATTACGAACGAAGTACCGGAATGGAATACCGTAATGCGATCTGTGCTTACTGCAGAAGCGGGACTTAAGGACGAAATATCGTTCCCTTTCTTGTTTATGGCCATTCTATGGAATAACGACGGTTTATTGAACCGTTGAGAATGGACGGGCTATTTTTTCTGGCAAAGATTTTAGTAAGTACGGCTATCGGTCCTCTTGTCGAATATCCCTACAGTTAGAGTATCAAGCTGTGGCGTTCCAATAAAACCCTCGTTACCATTATCGGGTTCGTGGCCATTGCCTTGGCGGTGGCCTCCCTTGCCATGGTCCAGAGGGCCTCTGAACACCGGTTCCTAAATTTTTTTTTTACCGACCTCTTCGCACAGTACCATAACCATATGGATACGGACGAATATTCGAAAGGAGAAAAGGTGGTCTTTACCGAGGAGATCGAAAAGTATTTGACCATTGTTTTTATCCTACTCTTAGTTAGTTTATTGGGCCACAACACCAGCTCGGCTGTTCTGGCCTTCGTATTGATTAAAGTAATCCTTCGTGCGTTGACCGGAATCTTGGACATGCGCCGCTCGAATTTCGGTATACCTAAAAATTGACTATCGCATTTTTCGGCATCGAAGGAATTGGGCCGTTCCTTTATCTTGCCTATGCCCTGACCCAACATAAGTTCAGCGCAAAGCCGAACTCTATACGGT
>JBARUM010000520.1:0-5059 GCA_049645725.1 Maribacter sp. | reverse complement strand
ATAATGAACTCCAGATTTTTAAGGAAGGTATTGAATCAAACCCTTCTCTTTTGGAGGAGGTAAATACTAAACTACAGTTGTTGCATAGCCTGCTCAAAAAGCATGGGGTAAACGATATTTCAGAACTTCTGGTAATTAAGGAGGCATTGTCCGAAAAAGTTATGGAAACAGCTAATGTGGAGGAGAAGATTATCAGTAAAACAAAGGAGTTACAGGAGTTGAAAACCATTTTGGAAGAACAGGGTTTGGTTTTGAGGGAAAAGCGCAATGCAGTTATTCCAGATTTAAAAAGACAATTACAGGCCAATTTATCCCTCTTAGGGATGCCTAGCGCCTCTTTTAAGATAGAATTAAATGCTTCAACTGCATTTAAGGTTAACGGAATGGATAACCTTTCCTTTTTGTTTACAGCAAATAAGGGGAGCGATTACGGTCAGTTAAAAAAGGTGGCTTCTGGAGGTGAGCTTTCTAGAATAATGTTGGTAATAAAATCCATCTTAGCCAAATATGAAAAATTACCTACCATTATGTTCGATGAAATAGATACAGGTGTTTCCGGTGAAATTTCTAATAGAATGGCAGATATTATGAGAGAAATGAGCAGGGAAATGCAGGTGTTTTCTATTACACATCTTCCTCAAGTGGCCTCTAAAGGGAATCATCACTATAAAGTTTTTAAGTCTGAAGAAGCGAACCGAACGCGAACTGGCATGAAAAAACTATCCGACGATGAACGTATTGTGGAATTGGCTCAAATGTTAGGAGGAAAAGACCTATCGGATTCTGCAATGGCACATGCGCGCCAGTTATTAAATTAAATAGGGCTGTATTCAAATTTGTATTGGCATATTTTAAATATCTTTGATAAAATCTAAATTTTTGAACCAACTAAGATGGCTTACAACTTATTAAAAGGAAAAAAAGGAATCATATTTGGTGCGTTGGATGAGAATTCAATTGCATGGAAAACCGCTCAAAGTGTTCACGCTGAAGGGGGAGTTTTTGTGCTGACAAATGCGCCAATCGCAATGAGAATGGGGCAAATTAAGGATTTGGCTGAGAAAACCGGTTCTGAAATTATTCCTGCGGATGCTACAAGTGAAGAGGATTTAGAAAATTTAGTGACCAAGTCTATGGAAATTCTTGGTGGTAAGTTAGATTTTGTACTGCATTCCATTGGAATGTCTGTAAACGTTAGGAAAAAAAGATTATATACGGATGAGAATTATGATTTCACGGCCAAGGGTTGGGATATTTCCGCTTTGTCCTTTCATAAGGTAATGCAAGCATTGTATAAGGGAGACGCTATGAGTGAGTGGGGTAGTATAGTGGCGCTTACCTACATGGCCGCCCAACGGACTTTTCCGGATTATAATGATATGGCGGATAACAAGGCTTATTTAGAGTCTGTAGCTCGTAGTTTCGGTTATTTCTTTGGGAAAGAGAAGAAGGTTCGGGTAAATACGATTTCGCAATCTCCAACCGCCACAACCGCTGGTCAAGGCATAAAAGGTTTTGACGGCTTTATAAATTATGCCGAAAAAATGTCCCCTTTAGGTAATGCTACTGCGCAAGACTGTGCGGATTACACGCTAACGCTTTTTTCTGATCTTACAAGAAAAGTAACAATGCAAAACCTATTTCACGATGGTGGGTTTTCCAATACAGGAGTGAGTCAGGAAGTGATAGATAAATTTTAGTGTTGTTAAAAACCTATAATAATCAAGTAATTTCTAATTTATAAAATTGGGCTTTCCGATAAAGAAAAGTAACGATGGATTTATATTTTTCTTTTATTATCCCCGTCTATGACAGGCCCAACGAGATTAAAGAGCTTTTAGAGAGTCTTTTGAATCTGAGTTATAGGAAAGACTACGAAATAGTTATTGTAGAGGATGGTTCTACTTTGGACTCCAAGGACGTTATCAAGGATTTTAAGGGTAGGTTGAATATTTCTTATTATCAAAAGCCAAATTCTGGCCCAGGGGATTCCAGGAATTATGGAATGAGCCTTGCGAAGGGGAACTATTATATAGTTTTAGATTCGGATTGTATATTACCTCCTGAGTACCTTGATATGGCAGAAAACAGCCTCAACGAGAATTTTGTACATTGTTATGGAGGCCCTGATGCTGCACATCTGTCATTTACAAATGTGCAAAAGGCAATTAATTACGCTATGACCTCTTTTTTGACAACAGGTGGTATTAGAGGGAAAAAGAAGGCCTTAGAGAAGTTTCAACCTCGTAGTTTCAATATGGGCATTTCTAAAGAAGCTTTTGAAAAAGTAGGAGGGTATGGTAATATTCATCCCGGAGAGGATCCTGATTTGACCATACGTATCTGGGACGAAGGGTTTAAGACTAAATTAATTCCAGAAGCCTATGTGTATCATAAACGAAGAATTGACTGGAATAAATTTTTTATACAAGTTAAGAAATTTGGCATGGTCAGGCCTATATTGAATAAATGGCACCCGCAGACAGCAAGGTTGACTTACTGGTTCCCATCCATATTTATTGTAGGGTTATTATTTGCCATTTGTTTGCTTTTTTGGAATAATTGGTGGTCTTTATTAGCTTTTGGGATTTATTTTGGAGTATTATTGTTAGATGCGCTCGTCAAGACTAAAAGTCCGTCTATAGCAGTAATGGCCTTGTTTGCAACGATTGTTCAATTTTTAGGTTATGGTTTCGGTTTTTTAAAATCTACACTTTATGTTAACTTTAGTAATAAGGCACCCGAGGAGATTTTTCCAAACTTATTTTTTAAGAAAGATAAATAATAGTGGTTCTAGAGAAAATTAAATTAGGTTTAAAGAAAAGGAAGGTCAAGGTCTTTTTAATAATCCTCCTTTTTTCTACCTTGGCGTGGTTTATTAATAATCTTTCTTTTTCCTATAATAATGACACTTCTTTTGAATTGGAGTATGTAAATACACCCGAGGAACTTCTACTTACAAATGAGCCGCAAAAGTTTATAGATATTAAGTTGAAAGCATTAGGCTTTCAGTTTCTAGGTTTTGAGTTGAATAAAAAGAAGGTTTTGATTGATTTGTCCAAAATGAAGCGCAAAGATTCTACCTATTATATTTCACCAGATTTATATCGTAAACAAATTGAGAACCAGCTGCCAAATTCAATGACCTTGTTGGAAATAGACGAGGATACGTTGTTTTTTGACTTTACTTCATTAATCACAAAAGAGGTGCCAGTGATTCCAAGATTAAATTTTAGTTTGGCATCCAATTTTATGCTGGATAACGCTATTAAGACTAGCCCATCCGTTATTACCCTTAAGGGTCCTAAGAATGAGATAGACACAATAAAAAGTGTAAGAACTGCTTACTTAGAGTTGCTAAACGTAGATAGGGATTTTTCTAAAAATGTTTCCCTAATAAAGCCGAGAGAATTGGCAACTACAGTTTTCTCACCAAGGACTGTATCAATATCTGGGAATATATTCCGTTTTTCCGAAAGAATAATAGAAGTACCAGTGAAGTTCATAAACCTTCCAGATGGTGTAAAAGCCCGAACTTTTCCCGATAAGGTACAGGTTTTATGCCAAGGTAAATTGGAAAATATAAAGGCTGTTGAGGACAATGACTTTGAAGTAGTTGCCGATTATGAGCGGGTTTCTGGTGCTGAGAATAATATGTTGTCGATAGAATTAAAGGAATATCCAATTGACATTAATAAGGCTAGATTACTGGTAGGTGAAATAGAATTTATATTACGTAGGGAATGATGATAGTGGGTTTGACGGGAGGAATAGGAAGTGGAAAATCTACCGTAGGTGATTTCTTTAAAGATTTAGGTGTCCCCGTTTATAATTCTGATGTACAGGCAAAAAAGCTGATGAGTTCGTCAAAAAAACTAAAGAAAAAAATTGCAGCCTTATTTGGTGAGGAAGCTTATTTTGATAATCAACTGAACCGGTCGTACATTGCCCAAGCCGTTTTCGGTGATAAAAAATTACTAGAGAAGTTAAATAAAATTGTTCATCCGGCTGTGAGGAAGCATTTTATCAAATGGGTCAAAAAACAAAACACGCCTTACGTGGTCCAGGAAACAGCTCTTTTGTTCGAGAATAAGTCAATGGATTTTTACGATAAAATAATTCTTGTTACCGCTCCTAAAACGGTTAGAATAAATAGGGTAATTGAAAGAGATGGTGTGGATAAAGAATCTATTTTGGCCCGCATGAACAATCAACTAGAGGATTCTGAAAAGATTAAATTTTCAGACTTTATAATAGAAAATACCGACCTTGAAGAAACAAGGTGCAGGGTTAAGAATTTGAACTCCGCTCTCCTTGAATATTGCTAAGCTTGCCAATTTTAACATTTTTGTTAAGGTTAGGTTAAACGTACTATTCCCTTCCTGCTAAATATTTAATTTTAACACTAAATGAACAAGAGGTTATTCGTGCTCTTAGTTATCCTAATGAGCTTATCGCTCATAGGTTTGATTTTTGTTCAAAGTTTTTGGATTAAAAAGTCGGTTGAAGATAAGGAAGAGCAGTTTTCTAATATTGTTATAGAAGCTTTAAACAGTGTTACTTTAAAGATTGAAGAGCGTGAAAGAAAAAACTATTTTGATAGATATCTTCGGGCAAAAGACAGTGTTGGAGATTTAAAAGGAACGCAATTCACTAATTTCTTTTTCATTAATAGAGATGTAAATTCCAATGAAATACTTTTGTATGAACATGGTATTTTAGAAGAGGATTATGGTATCTCTTCTACGTTCTTTGATAATGGTGATAGTGGTGATACCACCATCATTAAGAATTATACGAGTAAACGAACAACTTCCATCTTCAAGGAAGACTATGATTTAGATGGCAAGGCTTTTCGCTTGGATCCGATACAGCGAATCGAGAAAATAGGAGGTCTTTCTGCCATGGAGAAAGCAGCAATGGAGGATATGTTCGGCACTTTCGCAAAAAGGGTACCTATTCATGAACGTGTGTCCACACAAGAAATTGAACTTTTGGTTCAACGGGAACTGGAAAATAGGGGAGTAGATATTGATTTTGAATATGGGGTGTACAGCAA